>JABURQ010000026.1 GCA_014762625.1 Planctomycetaceae bacterium
AGCTCGGAGTAAGGCCCAGGGCGCGAGAAGAAGCGTTTCCTTCACGTCGGCCTACTTTCCGTCGAATGTTGATCGTTTTCTCTGTGCCGCAGCGCCGCTGCGCGAGTTTTCTTTTCTTTTTCTCTGCGTTCTCTCCGTCCTCCGCGGTTTCAATTCGAAACACTGGCAAAGCCAGCACGTCTTGCTCCCCCTCCCCGGTCACTCGCTGCGCTCGTTCCCGACCCTCCCCCATTCTGGTGGAGGGTGAAGTCTTATCAACTATCAGTGAAATCCGCGTTATCCGCGGTCAGACTATTCTCGCACTGTCTGCTCAGCTGTCTGACAACAAACTGCCGTTAGGTAGAGAGAGTTCGATCTTTGGCAAATTGGTATTTGTATTTAGTGCTTTGTTCTTTGTGCTTTGCAAACGAAAGACCAAGTACAAAAGACAAAGAACCAATTCCCAAACACCTGCGAATGTCACATTTCGTCCGTAGGGGAGTCAAAAATGGCCAAAACTCTCGGGTTTCGTCCGAAGATGAGAACTTGAGAAGTTGAGGAATTCAAAAAGCTCATCTTCCAAACTTTAAGGACTTACGACGAAAACAGCCGCATGTCTTCCAGACACGGAAAACATGTTTTCGCCAAACAGTACACAAAAACAAATTCTGCGCGGGATGTGAAAATTCGGATCAAAAACGGTCGTTTTCCCCACGTGTTGATGACTTTATGACTTGAGGTCTTGCAAAAAGCCAAAGTTCTAAACCCTCGGGATTCAGCAACAAAACGGCGGAATCACTGGCAAACAGCGAAAGCAAAAAATAATGACTTCATGACGAACGATTATCGTTCACGGCTGACGGCACAATCTGAATTTGCGGGAATATTTTCCGAGGATTCTGTCTCCTGATTGGTAGAGACCCTGAAGATTATCTGAGGTGGTGAGATGGTTTATCGACTGGCTGCCGATTCGCTGGTGGTCGTTCATTTCGGCTTTATCTGTTTTGTCATTCTCGGTGGGTTACTGGCGGTTCGCTGGAATTGGGTGATCCTGTTGCATCTCCCTGCCGTTGTGTGGGGGATGCTGATTGAATTCTACGGTTGGATTTGTCCGTTAACGCCGTGGGAAAATCAATTGCGTGAAGCCGCCGGTCAAGGTGGTTATGAAGGAGGATTTGTCGAACACTATCTGTTGGCGGTGATGTATCCGGAGGGATTGACCCACAATGTGCAGGTCGTATTGGGATTGATTGTGTTGTTGATGAACGCCAGTGTGTACGGCTGGTTGATCTATCGACGAAAGAAAGCGGTTTTGTCGTGAGAGGAATTCATGGTTCCTGAATTAAAAGTCATTTTGATCGTGTTTGCTGTTCTGCTGCCGTTGATCATCGTGATCACTTTTTACCTGTGCTCGAAGGAAGGTTGGTCCGATCTCGGCGAACATTATCGTTGCGACCGACGTCCTGAGGGAAAGTTCTTTCGCTTTCGTTCGGTCCGGTTTGGGATTGCAGGTTACAACAATGCGATTTCGATAGGATTCTGTGAGGAAGGGCTCTATCTCTCTCAAATGATCCCCATCGTGTTGTTTCATCCACCGTTACTGATTCCCTGGGAGGAGTTCCACAGCACTCGCTTGAAACGCGAGTTTGGTCTATTTCTTTGCACGGTAACGTTCGTCAGTCAGCCAGTCGTCACACAAATGATCCTGCCGAAGTTTGTTTACGAAGAGTTGATGGCCCGGCAGCCAGAAAATGACATCTCGACATAACGAAGGTCGATCCAATGCTAGATGGAACTTTCAGCCAGTTCGGCTTCTTCGTCGGTACCGTAAGGTTGATACTCCACCAGTTCAAACTGTTTTCCCCGCGTCCGCCGATAGGTAATTCCCCGCCACTCAATCTCGCGCACAAAGACAGGTCGAACCACGCCCCAGAAATGGGTGAAGACGGCGAGAAACGCGGCGAGGAATGTCTTGCGATCGAAGACCGACTTCCGGACAAAAACCCCCTTGGAAACGAGCATCTGTTTGATTTTCTTTCCCGTCAACGTGGCCTGCAACAGGACGGAGGCACTTTGCAGAATGATGGCTCCGGGAAGCAGCCACGCCCAGGAATTTCCCTGCCACAACGCCACCCCAAAAACAATCAGGCCGACGAGAGGCGTGACGGCATTCAGGATTCCCGGCAGCATGACCGAAAACCAACGCGGATGATACAACTGGGTGAACAGCAATTGCCTGCCGATGAAGCGGACGGCTCCGGAGAGAGAGGTCGATTCGCGATTGATCATGAACGCTTCCGGCGCGGTCTCCAGCCGGCGACCGATCTTCTGAATCGCGGAAGCGAGCGGCGTATCTTCGCAGAGACATTTCGACCAATGTTCCAGGAGATCGGCTTCCTCAAAGAACGAGCGTCGAATCGCCAACGATCCTCCCCACGGAATCTGGAACAAGGCCATCTGAATCACCGCACCGATATTCCAGTGCCGTCGAACCATGTTTCCCAGTTCTCGTTCGCTCGGCATGAACCAGCGAATCCCGGTCGACGCCGCCAATTCCGGATCGTTCACCAGCGGCGTCACCAACGATCGCAACCAGTCAGATTCGGTAATGACGTCGGCATCGAGAACGGTGACAACCTGATAACGTTCATCAAGCTTGTCGATCACCTGGATCAGAGCGGAAACCTTCAAGCTGCACTGTTGGGAGGGGTTTTCCAGATAGAGAACCTCGACAGATGACTTGTCGTGACTGTTGAGAAAATTTGAGACGACGCTCGCCGCAGGATCTTCGCGAGAATCGATAATGATCTTCACATCATAATCGGGGTAGTCCTGGTTCAGTAATCCCGCCAGACAGTCCGGCAAAAAAGGATCGGCACCGCGCATCGCCAGCACGACAACTGCGGGAGGAAGGTCTTTCTCTTCGGCAGTCGGAGGAGTCCGAACAATCAATTTCTGAAACCGAGACGCCCAGTGAAAATTGAGCCAGGTCAATCCCAACAGCAGAATGACCAGCCCCCAACAAACAAAACTCATGTCGCCCACCTGAGAAACTTACTTAACCGACCTCTTTGCGGAGGTATTCTGAAAACATCATATCGACTCTTCCGAAAAGAAACAGACTCACAGAAAAGAACTGCCTATAATGCAAACGGTTCGTAGCTCATTACTCAATTGAAGAAGGATGGATCATGAGGCTGTTCGGCCTCCTCATCACAGCGATTGTTCTGGTTTCGCCAAATCTCGCAAGCTCCGCCGAGATGCCGAGCGACGAGCAACTTCGTCAATGGGTGAAGCATTTAAATCACGCTCAACGTTCTGTTCGAGAAGAGGCGGAAGCGAAACTTCGGAACTCCAATCGCGACGTGATCGTTCGATTGGAAGAGCTGCGCACGGAATTTTCTCCTGAAGAGAGACGTCCGCTCACTCGAATCCTGCAAGACTTGAAATACCGAGAACTGATCAAAGAACCGCAGAAACTCACGCTCGACTTACCGACCACTCCGGTTTCTCTCAAAAAGGCGATCGACCTGATTGCCGCCCAAAGTTTTCAAAGCCTCCAGTTGGCAACAGACCTCCCTCTCCCTAAAGAGACTCATCAGTTTTCGAAGGCCCAATCACCCTTCTGGGAGGCGGTCATCGAACTGCTCGATCGCTTTCAGCTCGATCTCACGCTCGACGACAGTGGTCAGTCATTTGTGTTGACGCCCCAATCGCAGCATCGAGAATACATCATTTCCGATCAGGCCCCTCTAGATACCGGCGAAGCCTCTTCAATCGCCTACCGGATTAATGGAGTCAGGCGAAAAACAATCACAGGCCAAACCGAATCTGACTTACTGCGAATTTCGTTTCAGGTGTTGTTCCCTCCGCATCGCGCGCCTTTGATCCTGAAGGTACCCGGTCAACAAACTCTGCGGATCCCGGACGAAGGAGAGCTTCCCGAGAGAGAGGAAACATTGTTGCCGTTCTCTCCAGAAGCAGTCACCGAGCATCCTTGTAATTTCGACCTGATCTCGCCTGAGTTTCACATTGACTGGTTGATCCCGAAATCTCTTCATCCGCATCAGTTATTTTTGACGTTGAAGACTCAAACTCTGGAAGCGGTCGGCAGACAGGAATTTGTATTCTCGAACTGGAGCGTTCCGAACGAGAGTCAGCGTCAGGGATTGGCCGTCGTCACGCGAGATCAAATCGAACGTTCCGAGGATCAACTTTCGATTCTGATGCTCATTCTTCATTCCCGACGCGGTGCTCCTTTCGAGTCGCATCGAGAATGGATCTCTCACACTCGAATTCGATTATCACGAGACAATCAGGATTTGATCCCCACCGGTCCGCCTGAGAAAGTTCTGGAAGCGGATGGGACGACGGCCCTGCGATTCGAATTCCCGGATCCCGAAGATCTCTCGGACTGGACACTCAGGTATGAACTTCCCACCGATTTCCAAACGATGAATCATGTACTCAGTCATCGCCTCGAGCTGGAAGAGTGGCTCCCGGACAGCTCCCAACAATAGTTCTCTCCATTGACGAACGGATTACGGAAAGACTCCAAATGAATACGATTGATACCATCGAATACTCGTTAAATGTTTCCAATATGCTCGTCCATACCTATGTGGACGATCTCTCGCAGGACGAATGGCTCGTCCGCCCGACGGAGGGAGCCAATCATCTCACCTGGCAGTTCGGCCATTTACTCTCCGCCACGAAAGGACTTGCGGAAGCCTGTTTCCCCGGAGCGCTTCCCGATCTACCTGAAGGCTTCGACGAGAAGTACACGACGGAGACCAGTTCCTCCGACAATCTGGAAGATTTCCATACAGCGGACGAATTGATGAATCTCTATGAGAGCCAACGGGAGAGCTTGCTGAAAGCGGTCGCCGGATTGTCCGAGGACGATCTGGTCAAACCGGCTCCCGAGAATCTGGAACGCATCGCGAAAACGATTGGCGAAGTTTGCGAATTTCAGGCCCTGCACTGGATGATGCACGCCGGTCAATGGGCGATCATTCGACGTAAGCTCGGCCATCCCGCCAAGTTTTAGAGCGCGTTCGAGAAGACAAGTAACGCCTGGAATCCACCGTCTGCGGGGGCTCCCGGAAGAAATGTTTGCTGGTGCGTACAGCTGAAATCGGGGTGAGACTGTAGAAACGATTCGACCACTCGTTCATTTTCTTCCGGTTCAATACTGCACGTGGAGTAGAGAATGGCGCCTCCACGCCGCAATCGAACAGCAGCTCGATCGAGTAATTCTCTCTGGAGAGCCGGCAGTTCTTCCAGATCCGATTTGGTAAGACGCCATCGGACATCGATCCGTTTTCCGAGAACTCCCGTGTTCGTACAGGGAGCATCGATCAGGATGCGATCGAACGGCCCTTCAGGGAGATCGTGACCGTCGCGAGCAATGCATCGAGTCCTGATGATGTCGATATTCGCGCGTTTTGCATTTTCGCGAACTTTTGCCAATCGCGACTTGCTGACATCCGTCGCCAGAATCTCTCCTTCCTCTCCCATCAACTCCGCCAGATGGAGCGTTTTCGTGCCGGGTGCAGCGCATAAGTCGAGTACGCACTCGCCTGGTTGAGGATCCAACAACGGAGCGGCATGTTGGGCCGTTTCATCTTGAATCGAAAAGTACCCGGTTTCCCAACCCGGTAATTCGTGAGGCGAAGCGGCATTCACATCCAGAATTGAGGTCTTAATATTTCCGGCGCGCCCCGAAAATCCTGCTTTCTCGAATTGCTGGAGTAACTCCTCCCGACTGACCTTGTGGAGATTGACTCGCAGGCACATGCGGGGAGAGGATAAGAACCATCCCGCCATGCGTAATATTTCCGAACGGTTCTGACGAGCGTCCCAGCGTTCAACCAACCAACGGGGAATGCTGAAAGCTTCGGAAATGTAGCCCGGAAAATCGACGTCGGGATCTGTGAATAAGTCGAGCGATAGCGCGCGGAGGTCCAGTTCCGAATTGATCGGATAAACCTTTCGCCCCAGCGAGGAGGTTTCCGTCGTCGTCAGAATGGCTCGATCGAGATTACGCAGAACTCCATTCAGGAACTTACACCAGCGAGATTTACCGATGGCCCGCGCGACCTCCACTGTCTCATTCACATCCGCATGCCGATGATCGGCATCCCCGAACAAAATCTGAGCGGCCCCCAGCTTTAATAACTGCCACAAATCGGGCTCGACGCTCCGTTTGACAAAATGCCGCAGCACGGTCTCGAGCGTCAGTTTTCGTCGCACGACGGTGGTTACCAGATAACGGAGTCTCGCAAAGTCGCGCGAATCCAACCCCGTTCCCGACTCCTGAACCTGATCTTCGATGTATGCTTCCGAGTTTGCGCTCTTTACCAGAATTCGAAACGCCAGCTCGCGGACCGATGCGAAGGTACCTGAATTCATGACTCGTTTTGACACAAACGTTCGAGATCTTCGAAGAAGTGCGGATAGGTTTTCACCGTACAGCCGGGATTATCAATGACCACGCCCGGCGATTTCAATCCGATCAACGCAAAGCTCATAGCCATTCGGTGATCGTTATAGGTCTCGACGACGGTCGGCGTGACGGGCGCGGGATGGATCGTTAATCCGGAAGCCTCTTCGTCCACGGTTTGTCCCAATTTGCGGAGTTCATTGGCGACGGCGGAAATCCGATCGGTCTCTTTATGACGCATATGCTCCACATTCGTAATTTTAGTCGGCCCCTCCGCAAAAACGGCGACGGCAGCTAACGTTTGAGCGGTATCGCTGATCGCATTCATATCGATCTCAATCCCCTTCAAAGGTTGGCCGGTGACTGTCACGGAATCATTCTTCCAGTCGACTTTGCAACCCATTTGTTCCAGAGCATCGACAAAACCAACATCCCCTTGCAGGGCGAGTTGAGACAATCCTTCTACAGTCACTTTGCCACCCGTGATCGCCGCAGTCGCCAGAAAATAACTGGCGGCGGAGGCGTCCGGTTCAATGAAGTAGTGCGCGGCCTGATACTTTGCAGGCTGGATGACAAAATGATGGTCGCCGGGCAATTCCACCGCGACGCCGAACTGGGCCATCACGCCTAAGGTCATGTCAATATACGGTTCCGAGACAAGCGGTCCATCTACGATGATCTGAGTCGGAGACTGAGCACATGGAGCCGCCATCAACAGAGCACTCAGATATTGACTGGAGATGTTTCCGAGGACATGAGTTTCTCCTCCTTGAATTCCCCGAGCCTGGATCCACACGGGAGGACAATCATTGTCTTCGACGCATTTCAGATTCACCCCCCATTGGGAAAGCGCATTGACGAGATGCCCGATGGGGCGTTGTCGCATGCGATGATTACCATCCAGAAGATACTCCCCCTGACCGAGGGAACAGAGCGCCGTTAAAAAACGGATACTCGTTCCACTGTTTTCGAGCCAAAGTTGTGCGGAGGATGCAGGAGGTACTCCGGCACATCCAACGATCGTCGCGCTTCGTTGCGAAGCGTCGTGGGTTACCGAAATGCCGAGCCGATTCAGACTCTCCATCATCACGCGAGTGTCTTCGCAGTCGAGCAAACCTGTGAGCTGAGTTTCTCCGTCCGCCAACGCCGCCAGAATCAGCGCGCGATTGGAGATACTTTTGGAACCCGGTGGGCGGATATGACCATTCACGGGACCGGAGACGGGGTGTATTTCGTGCTTATCTGACATGATGTAATGCTGAAATCGCGACCATTAACACTTCTCAAATCGGAGAAGTGGCGACGTTATCCACCGTGGAAAACTCGTGACCCGGCTATTGTAACGAGATTGACGGGAATCCGAAGTGAACTGGGATTTTTCATCGTCGAGAAATCCTAGGACTCACCGGAGTTAGAATCATCATAACCGGAGGGATGGACGTCCCAACCGGCGAACGGGTGGAATCGTCCATTTTCTTTGAAAGCCGCATATCTTGCCAGGACGATGTATTTTAATGAGTTGCGGGAGTGAAATTCTCTCCCGACGAGGATTTAAGAGCCGGGAACAAGCTGCAAGACGAGAATTCAGACGGAACTGGAATTTTACGGATGTCTACTATCTACGTTCGCATTTCGCTTCTCACACTGGCCACAGTAATGTTCGGTCTGGTGTGGTCTCACGATCATCAACCGGTCCCTCATCAAAAAATGGTTGTCTCCCACAACCTTGAGAGACTTGATGAGGTCCGCCCTGAAAACCTTGAGGTCCGTGCGATCTCATGGCGAGAGGTTGAGGAAATCAACACTCCCGAGACTGTCCTCCCTTCAGTTGTTGCCGATGACATCGATGATGCTTCCGCGAAGCCCCCGGCTCCCCTCCAGGCGGAAAAGCCAGTGATTCTGATGTTGAACCAACTCTCGTTTCCCTTGCCTCAAGATCTCTCCGTCGGCGAGTATCGAGTTGTGAACGAATTTGGAGACGTGCAGGAACTGGTCGTTGAATCGGCTGATTTGGAAGCTTGGGGGATGACTGGCGATCACTCTTTTAGAACATCTTACGAAGTTCAGAGTCCCCAGGGACGATGGCACTTTATTCGGATTCGGAAACGTGTACCGAGTGTCGTCGAACAGTCAGTACCCACGGTGGAAGAAGTTCAGGCCACTTGGGCAGACGTGTTCGAAATGGCCGGCAGGTTCCTTCGTCGGTCTCCCCAAGAACTCATCGGACCGCTCGAGAAAGAGGACCGCAACCTTCAAATCTCATCTGAGCCTTCTGAATTCAACTGAAAATGCGGAGTTGGTCTGAGAGATCGGGACCGCTATAATGGACCGTATGGTTGACCATTCGCTACCCATCACTGACGGACCTCAGGATCGTCCTCCGGTTTACGATTGCCGTGCGGTTTTGACACCTCCTTCTGAGGAAGAATTGCGCTACACGGCTTTCGCCGCGAACCTTCCTGAGGTGAAATCAACCGGACCGACAGAGAGGGAGTGCCTCCGCAATCTCGTGGAGTTATTCAAAGCCAAGCTTCAGGAGTATCATGACGCGGATGAGTCGATCCCCTGGAATGATCCTCCGATCTCCCCGACGGACGGACAACAGCAACGGTGGATTCCGGTTCATCTTTAATGCACCAGAAGTTCGACGGCATGATTCAAGCCATGCATCGGCGTCTCTTACCTCATCGATTTCGCAGCATCTCCGCAGAACAAAAACCGCAAATGTTCCAGACCAAAGATCAACTCGGCTGGAACTGATCGATCAGTTCCGAATATTCACTCTTGAGATCGGGCATTGCTCCCGACCGGGAGGCGACCATCGCCCCCACGGAATTAGCGAACTGTCCCGCAGTTCGCAACGGCCAATCTTTTAGCAACGCAGAAATCAAACCCGCCGTGAACGCATCTCCGGCTCCGACAGCATCTGCCACTTCAATTTTCTGTCCGGGGACGTCTACAACGTCATCTTCTGACAACAGCAGACAACCATTCTCTCCGCGAGTCAAGACAATCATTTCGACCCCATAGCGTGACTGGAGGTCGCGCGCGAACTGCTGCTCGTCCGCGTCCGAAATCTCAAGTAAACTTCCGATGACCGACAGCTCTTCGTGATTTAATTTCACCACGCGACAGGCCTTCAAGGATTCTTCGAGAATGTCTCGCGAATAAAAGTCCTGTCGAAGATTGACGTCATAGACGATCAAACAGTCTTTGCCTGTAGTATCCAGGCATTGATGGATGGTGTGATGGGAAGGTTCATGCCGTTGGGCGAGCGAACCAAAACAAACGGCAGCCGCCGACTGCATTACTTTCTGCCAGTCGGGTGTAAATTCCATCGCATCCCAGGCGACATCTTCGTGGATTGTATATTCGGGATGATTTCCCTCCTTCATTTCAACCGTCACCGTTCCCGTAGCATGTTCGGAGTCAAACTGCAGAGTCCGCGTGGAAATTCCTTGAGATTCCAAGAAGGCGGCCAACTCTTCACCGAGAGCATCCTGTCCAATACGAGAACAGACCACTCCTTCGCATCCCAGTTGATTCGCCTGATAAGCAACGTTAGCGGGTGCGCCGCCCGGACGACGCGAGTCTTGAAAACAATCCCATAACAACTCTCCCAGACCAATGACTATCGGCTGATCGATCATGATACTCCTCAAAGAGATTTCACTTGCTGAGATCCTTATCTTAAAGATTTGCGCAAGAAAAAACGACTCGAACCGATGGGAGCGAGTCGTTGATCAGTTATGGAACAAAAGTCTTTCTAAAAATTTCCCAGTACCTCGCCTCCGGCTCTTGTCCCCAAGCCTCTCCAGATGGAGAGGTCGATATTTTCGCTAATAGAGCGCGTCGATCCGTCCAACAAAAGTGCATTGACCATCCCGGTATGAAAACTGCGCGACGTGATGATCGCATATGTGGGGCTGCCGTTCTGTCCGTCGCGTCCTTCCTGCCAGGAATTATAATCGACATGCTCGTAAAGGATGCCTCCTTGAGAGAACGTAATATTGGTGTTGGGCGTAAAGGTGACCGTGACGCCGGTGTGATGGACGCGACCGTCGGGCCATTCGGTGTGGCCGGTGGCGGGATTGAGTTTGAACGATGTTCCGGTGGCGATTGTGGCTTGTGCATCGGATACCGTTTGTGGAAGTGTTGCGTTTGTGGGACCGCCATTACGGGTGTATGGAGTCCACGCTTTGACTTCCGCTGCCAGTAGGGTATTGCTTGATCCATCAATCGCATCGCGAAAACTGAGTGCAGCGTTCGGAAAGAAGAGTCCATCCCCACCCCGCCCGGTCGTGGGATCGAACACAAACCAAGTGCCGTAGTTGAAGCCGTAAGTGGTTGGCCACAGGTTCACTTTCCCTTTGCCAGGATCGCGTGGCATTCCTGCGCGAGGATCACTGGGGCAGGAATACACATCGATTTTTAGTCCATCGATGGCGGTTTGAAAATCCCACGCCGTCGTTAGATCGACCTGATCGTAGGTATTGCCTTGTTCCAGAAACGGGAGCAAGCGACCATGCACTCCCCACGAGCCGTTGTTTCCTGTTGATGTCAAACTGGTATTCACCGCTGCTCCCGGCGGAAAGACTCGGTGAGCGGTCTGGTAGTTATGAACGGCAAGCCCCATCTGCTTGAGATTGTTTTTACAACTCGTGCGACGGGCGGCTTCGCGAGCCTGTTGCACTGCCGGCAGAAGTAAGGCCACTAATACGGCAATAATGGCGATGACGACCAGAAGTTCAATCAGCGTGAAACCGCGACGAACTTCGGTATGAAAAGCGGGCATTGGCAGTTCTCCAGGATATAAATGGGCAATGTTCATCATAGAGACGCTTCACCCACAATCTTCTCACGCTGTTTTTTAATGGAGAAAAAAACAGCCCGGACGATCCGGGCTGCAGGAGAAAGCGACGAAGATTTCGGCGGACTGAATGTCTTACCATTCACCGACCGGATTTCCGTCGTTGCGTTGTCCAAGATTGCGATAGACACCAAGGTCGATATTTTCAGAGAGGGAATGGACCGAGCCATCCGCCACCAGCACGTTCACGATCCCCGTATGATAACTCCGAGCGGTGACTGCCGCGTAGGTATAGAGAGAACTGCATCCTGCCCCCGATTCTCGACACGAGGTAAAATCGGCATCGTAGGTAATGCCGTCGGAATGGGTATGGGGAACAAACGAGTTCGGAGTAAAGGTTGTCGTCACTCCTGACTGGTGAACGTGACCATCGACCCATTCGGTATGTCCGGAATTGGTTTTGAAATCACCGCCGTACCCTGAAATTTGACTCTCGTCTGTGGGGGGCGGTTGATTCAAGCCGGTCGGATTGCCGCCATTTCGGAAGTAGGGGTTCCAACCTTTCACTTCCATCATCGCGAGTGTGTTACTGGTTCCGTCCGTGAAATCTCTCATGCGAATGGAACGGTTGGGAGTGAAAGCACCGTTTCCTCCATTGGCGGTTCCTCGCTGATACACAAACCAGGTCCCATGATTCACGCCGTAACTGAGGGGATAGTGAGTCAATGCGCCGTCCGGTCGGGCGCGATCATTGATTTCGCTGGGGCAAAGTAGCGTCGGCACGCGTGTTTGAGTCACGGCGGCCTGAGCCTCATAAGTCAGGCTCCAGTCAATCAGGTTTTGGAGATTGGCCTGATCCAATAACGGCAGCAACCGAGCCTGAGCCGACCAGGTTTTCAGGGTCAGATTCGTGTCCCCCGGATAACAGGCAGCGGGGGGAAGCCCAGTGTAGAGATCATGGTAGTTGTGCATAGCGAGGCCGAGTTGCTTGAGATTATTCTTGCAACTCGAACGCCGAGCCGCTTCTCGTGCCTGCTGGACGGCGGGGAGAAGTAACGCGACAAGGACGGCAATAATTGCAATCACGACAAGTAGTTCGATGAGAGTGAATCCCCGTCGATCTGTGGGGCGGGCTGGAATCATGGTGGCTCCTCTGTAAGGCGGTTATTGCTGAGACTGAGTCTCAATATCAACCAGAATAGCGATTCAATCTCATGAGGCAAGGGGCGGGGAGTACACAATTCACAATTTTCGAGAATTGCTTCGGGAAATCTCTCCCCGGCAGGAGGAGTTAAGAGCTGTCCTGAAAGGCCTCAGCGAAGATTTTGCACGAGAGCCTGAATTAGGGACTGTTCGAGAGCACGGTCTCGCCCTTTGAAAATCCACCCGGATGGGGCGGTTTGACCGGCCACAAGATTCAGATTGCGACGCTCGGGCTGGCTTTCGCGGAATGTGGCTCCCGCAGCGGCATTGGAAGCGACTCCTGGAAGATCTTCCAGTTCCTTGAAGGCTTCCACCGAAACCAGATATCCCCCTTCAACCTGGGTGATATGCACCAGAACTTTCCGGCGAATCGATTGAAGAGTGCCTTCTGTCCGCTCCCAGGTATTTGCGGCATCAAAATGCCACGGTTCGAAAAGCGAAGCACCCGTTTTGTATTCCGTTTCGATCTCACCACTCAGGCGGTTTTCTTTGGCGATGGCAAACTGATACTCATGCAGTGTATCGATGGTTCGTTCCCACACCAGATCGTAGTTATTAGCGCGCACCTGAATCGGATTCGTCACGGTCGGCTTTTGCGAAAAAGTCGGCAGACTGTGACAGCCCGCCAGGCCCACAGCGATCCAGATTGTCATGGACAGAACAACGCGCATACAGTCCCTCGAAAACCAAGGTTGGCCGGAAGTGTCGCAGACGGATCAAAATCGGTAAAGAGAGATTCATATTGTGAGTCTGGGAGGTTTAGAGAGGAACCGCAAATCTGAGTTCATCCCTTTTCGATCGTGGATTCTGTTTGACTCACCCGTCTCCAGTCCACACGATGGAATCTCACTCCCAAACACCTCCTCCATGAGTTCCTGCCATGAAATCTGTCTGCCGATTAATGATTCTTGCTTTAAGTTTCCTTCTCAGTCTTTTCGAGCTCGCGCTCGCTCAGTCTCCCGGAGACGAGATGATTGATGCGTACTTTCGCCAGGAAACCGCGAAAGTCTCCCACAACACGTTTGCCCACATCAAAACACTCGAGGACTGGGAAGCGTATAAACCGGTTGCTCGCGAACAACTGTTTGAAATGCTGGGATTGTCTCCTCGCCCTGAAAAAACACCACTGAAACCGGTCGTCACGGGAACCGTTGACCAGGGAGACTTCATCGTTGAAAACCTGCAATTTCAGTCGCGTCCGGGCCTCTACGTCACCGGCAATCTGTATCGCCCCAAAGAGATCAAGGAACCGCTCCCCGCGATTCTGTACGTCTGCGGCCACGGAGGAGTCAAAAAGAACGGCGTCAGTTACGGGAATAAAACGCATTATCAACATCACGGGGCGTGGTTCGCACGCAACGGTTACGTTTGCCTGACGATCGATACGCTGCAACTCGGAGAAATCGAAGGAATTCACCACGGGACCTATCGGGAGAAGATGTGGTGGTGGAACGCTCGCGGTTACACGTCGGCAGGAGTCGAAGCCTGGAACTGCATTCGCGCTTTGGATTATCTCGAAACGCGGCCTGAAGTGGACAAGGAACGCATGGGAGTCACCGGACGTTCGGGAGGCGGTGTTTACAGTTGGTGGATCGCGGCACTCGATGAACGAATCAAGGCTGCGGTCCCCGTGGCGGGAATCACCAATCTGCAAAATTATGTCGTCGATGGCTGCGTGGAAGGGCATTGCGACTGCATGTTCATGGTCAATACCTACCGCTGGGATTACGCGATGGTGGCGGCGTTGGTCGCTCCGCGTCCTCTACTCATTTCCAACTCCGACAAGGATCGCATCTTCCCGCTGGACGGCGTGGTCGATTTGTATTTTGACGTCCGCAAGATCTACCAGCTCTACGGAGAAGCCGACAAACTCGGCCTCCAAATCACCGAAGGTCCGCATCAGGACACCCAGGAACTCCGTATTCATGCCTTCCACTGGATGAACAAGTACCTCAAAGGAGAAGACCCTCTCATCGAAACAACCGCGGTCAAATTTTTTGAACCCGAACAACTCAAGGTCTTCGACAAATTGCCAGAAGATCAAATCAATACGAAGATCTCCGAGACATTCACCGTCAAAGCTAATCCGCCGCTGCCCGAATCCTCGGCTGAGTGGGAGACCATGAAACAAGACTGGATGAAACAATTGCGAGAAAAATCGTTCCGCGGCTGGCCGTCGGAAGAAACGGTCGGTCAGGATCTGAATCTCAAAGAAGTCTTTAGTGCGGAAGCAGATGGAATCAAGATGACGGCCTATGACTTCACCGCTCAAGGACCAATCAAGCTCCGTCTCTTTCTCGCTCAACCCGCCGGCGTCAAGCCGCAGGATCTCGATCTCGTTGTCCTCAATGTGCTGGACGAAGAGGGATGGAATTCCTTCCTCAGCACCTATCGCCCCGGCTTTAAAAAGCAGTTTCAGAACGATGGTCTCCCGGAAGCGATCGAAGATGATTACCAGAGTCAGAAGCAGATGTTTCAACACTTCAAGTGGGGGATGGCGTATGTGGCTCCCCGCGGCGTCGGTCTCTCAGCCTGGGATCATGAAGAACGACACCATACGCATATTCGACGACGATTCATGTTGCTTGGGCAAACCCTCGACGGCATGCAGGTCTGGGACATCCGACGTGCCATTCACGCACTTCGCAATCTTGAGGGCTTCGATAACACGCCCCTCTGGTTACAAAGCGAACGGACGATGGCCGGGAATACGCTGTACGCGTCGTTGTTTGAAGATGACATCACGCGTCTCGATCTCTGGCAGCTTCCCTCCTCTCACCGGAACGGTCCCATTTATCTGAACGTCCTGCGTTATCTCGATCTTCCTCAGGCGGTTGCGTTGGGAGCCGAAAAGTCC
Organism: Planctomycetaceae bacterium; assembly: GCA_014762625.1. GTDB lineage: Bacteria > Planctomycetota > Planctomycetia > Planctomycetales > Planctomycetaceae > JABURQ01. The sequence goes on from JABURQ010000026.1 coordinate 15,295, forward strand.
GCCGTGCGGATCTACGATTCCCAAGATTCAAAATCGGACTGGAAGTACCCCGCGACTGTCAGGGAGCGTCTGGAGTGGCCGGAGAAGCAACTGGGAATTCGCCAGCTTCCGAAACCGGATGTGGGTGAATAATTCAATCCGCAGTTTTTCATTCGTGTAGATATTACAATTTTGGCCCCAGCCAAATGACCGATGAATTGAGATCAGGCTGAAATACAAGGATTACGATTGTTTTTCGGTAGTCTTTCCTGCTTTGGCACGCGGTTCGCTTCCATAATTCTGCAGTGGAGTGATCGACCCGTCCTCCCACCAACTATCCTTTCCTGAATAGAGAGTCCCCCGCGTTCTGAGTGGAGTCAGGCCCGGCCCCAGAACTCTCACATTCGAATTCCCAAGTCGTGCCGGTCTCAGGATCCCGCAATCCTGAGGCCGGTTTTTTCGTGGGCCGTCGGGTGCGCTGGAAATTACGTGGTCAGGCTGTCAGAATCGCGCTTCCCTGCCCTCAGTATCTTTCCGGATTGATTCATGAAATATGTTCTTGTCATTCCCGATGGTGTCGCCGACGAGCCCCAGGAATCGCTCGGCGGAAAAACGCCACTGCAAGCCGCCCATGTCCCGAACATGGATGCCGTGGCCACTCAAGGAATCGTCGGTCGAACCGATAACGTCCCCGCTACGATGCCGTCCGGTTCGGACGTCGGCACGATGTCTCTCTTCGGGTACGATCCGCTCCAATATCACACCGGTCGCGCCCCAATCGAAGCGGCTGCCCAGGGAATCGAACTCGCCCCCGACGATTGGGCCATCCGTTGCAATCTGGTGACGATTGCCGACGGCCTGATGAAATCGTTTACTGCCGGCCAAATTCCGAACGACCTTGCAGCGGAGCTGATTCAGTTGATGCAAAAGTCGCAGTGCGGCGACACACATTGGAAATTCTATCCGGGAGTCAGTTATCGAAATCTGCTCGTCTATCGTGGACGCGGCGAAGACGCCCCCTTCTCCACCGAGACCTCGACGACTCCGCCTCACGATCTGACCGACCAGTCGGTCGAACCGGATCTGCCACAGGGCCCCGGCTCGGAGGTACTCCGGGAACTGATGGCTGAGAGCGAAAAACTGTTCGCCGAACACCCAGGCAATCAAGCTCGCGGGGATAACGCCTCCTCGGGCATTTGGTTGTGGGGAGAGGGAAAAGCTCCCGCTCTGGAACCGTTTGTCGAAAAGTTCGGCAAGACTGGTGCGGTGATTACCGCCGTTGATCTGTTGCGGGGACTCGGTCGCCTGATCGGTTGGGATATCATCGAAGTCGAAGGGGCGACCGGTTATCTCGATACCGATTACGCCGCCAAAGGACGGGCCGCCATCGAAGCTCTCCAGGGAGACGTCGATTTCCTCGTCGTCCATGTCGAAGCGACCGATGAAGCGTCCCACGAAGGCGAGGTGGAGGAGAAAATCAAAGCTGTCGAACAGATCGACGAGAAAATCGTTGGTCCCGTCCACGAATATCTGAAGTCGCAGGGTGATTATCGTCTGCTGATTTCTCCCGATCATCCGACCTTCCTGCGAACCAAAACCCACAGCCACGGCGACTGTCCCTTCACAATCTGCGGATCGGGTGTCACACCCGACGGCTTGAATGAGTATCATGAACGGACGGCCGCCGAGTCGTCCATCGGTTTCTCATCGGGGGCTGACCTGATGCCGTTCTTCCTGAATCAGGAATCGATCGGTTAACTTCCTTTCGCAAAGGCGTTCATCATGCGAATTAAAATCAAATTAATCCTCTGCATCCTGGGGACGTTGTTCCTCATGCAGTTGTCTTCCTTGTTGCCCGCGGGGGAAATCCCCGAGTTCCAACAGATCACGCTCGAAGAGAACATCGGAAAGGTTTGCTACGCGGTGACGGTGGCCGACGTCAACAACGACGGCAAACCCGATCCGGTGGCTCTCTCCGAAAATCGTTTGATCTGGTACGAAAATCCTAGTTGGGAACCGCACGTCATCCTGGAAAATCAACTCGACCTCGATCACGTCTGCCTCGCGCCTCATGACATTGACGGCGATGGACTGATCGACTTCGCGGTCGGTGCGGGCTGGACGAAGAAAGGGACGATCCAGTGGGTTTCGCGGGATAAAGAAAATCCCGACGGACTCTGGAAAGTCTATCCGATCCATATCGAACCGTGGGTCCATCGCATGCGTTTTGCGGATGTGTTGGGGAAAGGAAAACCTCAACTCACTGTTTCTCCTCTCAATAAAACGGAAGGGGACGGCGTGCGGCTGCTCGCTTTCGAGATACCCGACGAGCCTAGAAACGATCGCTGGCCGCTAACCGTCATGGCTCATCGATTCAATCGCATGCATAATCACTGGCACGTTTGGGATCGAACATTGACGGCCAGTCAGGAAGGAATCCACTTTCTCAAAGGCGCGGAAGATCAGTTCAAACCGGAAAAAGTCAGCTCTGGTGCTGCGGGAAAAACTCCCAATCAATCTGGAGCCGGAGAGGTGAAGTTCGGCTTTGCGGAAGGAAATCAAGCTCTGATTGCGGCTGTCGAACCGATGCACGGTAATCATCTCGTTGTCTATCTCCAGAATGCATGCCCCAAAGGAGCCTGGGAACGAACAGTTCTTGACGACACACTCGGCCGAGGACATGCACTCTGGCTGGCCGACATTGATGGCGTCAAAGGGGACGAAGTGATCATTGGACACAGCAATCCTGCATCGGGAGACATCAAAGGTCCCGGCATCTATATCTTCACGAAAGAAAACGAGGCAGGAACCGAATGGGAAAAACATATCCTCGACAACGGCGGGATCGCCGTGGAAGACCTGATCGCTCACGACTTCGATGGTGACGGCGATATGGATATTCTCGCCGGTGGCCGCGATACCCATAACGTCAAACTGTATCTCAATCAGAGATCGAAATAACGAGCGACGAACGCATGACAACTCCCGAAGATTTTCTGCAACTCGCCGGCAAATACATTCTCGTGATGGGCGTCGCCAATCGAAAAAGCGTCGCCTGTCATACCGCCAAAGTGTTGCAAGCCGCCGGTGCGAACGTCATTGTTTCGGTGCATTCCGAAGAACGCATCGCCAATGTCAAAAAACTGCTCGGTGAAGAAACGCCCGTTTTCGTCTGTGATGTCGAACAGCAGGACCAGATCGACGCCCTGGCAAACTCGGTTGCCGAGGTCACCGATACGTTGCACGGCATCGTCCATTCGATTGCCTACGCCGACTACTCCGCCGGTTGGCTTCCCTTCAACGAGACGCCCCGCGAAGCCTTCCTGCAGGCGGTTAACATTTCCGCGTTTTCCCTGACGGCTGTCTCGCAAGCGATGAAAGACCTGCTCGACCCCGAAGAAGCCAGTGTTGTAACCGTCTCCATCTCCACCACTCGCATGGCGGCTGAAAACTACGGCTACATGGCGCCCGTGAAAGCGGCGCTCGATTCCTCGGTCGCATTTCTGGCCAAATCGTTTTCGATGTTCTCGAAAGTCCGCTTCAACGCCGTCTGTCCCGGCTTACTGAAAACTGCCTCGTCCGCCGGCATCCCCGGCTATGTCGACAGTTATCTCTTCGCGGAAAAAGCCACTCTCCGCAAACAGGCCGTCCAGACTCAGGAAGTCGCCGACGCGATTGCGTTTCTGCTCAGTCCTCGTTCGTCGGGAATCAACGCTCAGGGACTCGTCATCGACGCCGGCATGTCGACCAATTACTTCGATAAATCGATTGTCAGTGATCCGGATTAGCTTCTAGGCCCGGTTCCACCCGCTTGGGGAACTCACAGAGTGAATGTTGCTCTGGCCGGTAAAACCGGCCCTACACCCATCCATCGCCTCTACTTAAATGTGACTTGGCTGTTTTACAACTTGACGCCTTCACTCGTCGTAAGTCCTTAAAGTTTGGAACTTGAGCTTTTTGCAAATCCTCAACTTCTCAAGTTCTCATCTTCGAACGAAACCCGATGGTTTTGCCCGGTTTTGACTCCCCTAAGTGCGAAATGTGTTTTCCGCAGCTGTTTGGGAATGGCCTGTTGTGCTGCGTTTACAGTCAATTGTGAGACCACATCAGAAGA
>JABURQ010000175.1 GCA_014762625.1 Planctomycetaceae bacterium
ATCGGAGATTTGTATCAGAGACAGTTGTTGCGTCGGCTGAACAGAGGAAGAACCGCCGGAGAGGCTGCTGAACAGAATCAATCCGACCACCAGAACGACCACGACACCACCACCGATCCCGGCGATGAGTCCCCAGTTTGGGTCGTTTGAAGTATTGCTTCCGCCTGAAGTGGAACCGTGGCGAGAGAGCATGGGAGCTCCGGCACCATCGTCCACATACATCTCTTCCCCGCAATTCTTGCAGGGGACAAATGACCCGGCCCGGTGGTCGGGAAGACGGTATTTTTTCCCGCAGGAATTGCATTGTGTGATGATCGGCATGGAGAGCTTTCCCTCAGAAACAAGGCATGGGAAAGACTATAGAATGCCTCTCCAACTGTGCCTTGAATGTAAGTTGGACAGCAGGCCCATTCAAGAATAATTCCGCTCCCAAAGAGGCTTTTCCACGTAAGATTCCAGACGGTGGACAGACACACGGTTAACGTCTTTCCGCGGAAGGCTGATGTTGACCCGATCCCCTGAAATGATCTACATTTCCGTCGATTTACGAAAGATTGAACTGGCATGGATAAGCCGTGGCTCATTGCGATTTTGGGCGTCGCTCTTTTCCTTCGGATTGGAGCTGCGGTCGGGATCCACACCTGGCTCTCGAGGACCGGCAAAATCTATCTGATCGAAGGGGATGCTGAAGGGTATTGGACGTTGGGCGAGAAGCTGGCTCATGGCGAACCTTATCAAGTGCATCAGCCCCCGCGAAAAGTGATGCGGATGCCCGGTTACCCTCTGCTGATTGCGGGAAGTCTGGCACTGTTCGGCGATTCGAGATTGGCGGTCCGATTGATTCAAGCCGTTTTGGCTTCGCTAGCGGTCTGGTTGGTAGCATGGCTGGGTTGGAGGTTATGTGATACTCGGACGGGACTCGTCGCGGCGGGAATTCTGGCGATCTCTCCGGCGGTGGTTGGTTTCACCCCTTTGCTGCTGAGTGAAACGCTCTTTGCGGTGCTGCTGGTCGTTAATCTGGCTGTCGCCGTACGCTGGATCAAAGACAATCAATCGTCGGTTCCCTGGACCTGGACAATCCTGACCGGCATGACGACGGTGATCGTGGTGTATGTTCGCCCCACCTGGTTGCCCGCATTATTGATCTGGAGTTTGCTGGCGGTGATTTACCGCAAGGGACGCCGACGATGGCTGGAAGCGACTGTCTTGTTGATGACCGGAATTCTCTGCCTGTTGCCGTGGGGATACCGGAATTATCAGGTGACCGGTCATTGGGTGCTGACGACGCTCTGGGTTGGGCCGTCGCTCTATGACAGCCTCAATCCGGAGGCGGACGGTTCGAGCAACATGGCATTTTTCGACCGGGAAGATGTCATGGGTTCAGACGGACTCACCGAGTATGAAATGGATCGACACTACCGCCGGCGAACCAAAGAATTTCTCTCCGCGCACCCCGCGGAGGCGGTGGGTCTGATGTGGGCCCACCTCCAGCGATTTGCGAGTTTCGTTCCCAATGCGGCACAGTTTCAGCATTCCTTCCTCCGTTTCGGCCTGTTCGGCTGGAGTGCTGCTTATTTTCTGTTCGGTCTGATTGGGATCTGGAAAATCGGGTTTCGTTGTCTGCCGCTGGTGTGTGTGGTGGGACCGATGTTGGGATTTGCTCTCGTGCATACGGTCTTTGTCGGTTCTTTGCGATATCGATTGCCGGCGGAATATCCCTTCTCGATCGCGGTCGCGGTGGGAGTTCTGTTTCTCTGGGATCGATGGCGGGATTCTCGCGACTCCTCTTCTCCCCAGCAGGAGGTGACGGCATGAGAATTCGCAGCGTCTTCAAATGGTTTGTGTTCCTGCTGTTATTGGCGGCAGTCGGCGTCGCGGGAACGTTCTGGTGGTTCTGGAATCAGAGCGATCAACTGCTCTACAACAAGATTCTTTCCAAACTGGAAGAAAAGGCTCCCGGCTGGAGCATCCAACTCGGCGACGCGAATTTCGATTGGCAAAACCAGTCTCGCGTCTATCTCTCGAATTTGAGTCTCCGGGCTCCGGGGCAGACCTCTCCCCTGATTGAAGTTCCGACCGCAGTGGTTTACCTCGACGGCGATTTGCTGCGTGAAAACATTCAGATAATCCTCCGAAAAATCCGGTTCCAGGATTGCCATCTGAATGTCATTCGACGCGCGGATGGTTCCTGGAATCTGGAGGCGCTGGAAACTCTCGATCGGACTGTCAAACAAGAATTAGGGTTTCCGGAAATTATCATCACCCAGGCGTCAGTCAATCTGGAACTCGAACACCCGAACGATCATTTGAGCACGCAATTTTCCGTCGATTCCGCGAACTTCCATTTTGTGCCGGGGGGAAAGAAGCTGTATCAGGTGAATGGAGAGGCGGATGTGTCTCGGCTCGGATTGATGCAATTGTGGGGCGACTGGGATCTCAATCATGGACGCTGGGAACTCAACGGCAGCCTGAACGGTCTGCCGGCCGATCAAAGCCTGTTGGAGTTAATCTCGGAGATCGAACCGGAGAGTCGGGAGAAGTTGGTGCGTGTCGATCGCCGACTGCATCAACTCTGTTCTTCCCCTTCGCCGTCTTTCATTGATGAGTCCTCGTTCGATCAGGCGTTGGCGGGAGCGACTCAGGAGGAAGTCCTCTCTCCCCGATACGCCGACAGCTCCCACGTCCAAAATGATTTTCCCGTTTTGGCGGTTGGTTACAGCAAGGCCCTGGAGCCGGAAGGCCCGGCAATCCCCAACTTCGGGCTTTCGGGAGAGATGCAGGTCAACTTTCGACTCAGTCAATCCGCGCCGCGGGAGACGGTCGATTATCGCCTGCTGGTCCAGTTGCTCCAGGGGGAACTCAACCATCCGTTGCTCCCCTTCCCCCTGCGTCAGCTTGAAGGGAACGTCTATCTCGACAGGCATCAATTGCTGGTTCGTGATGTGAAGGCAGTGAACGGAAAAATGGAATTGGACCTGAGCGCGGATTTGGCCATTCAGGGTTTGACCACACCGGGGAAAATCAACGTGAGCGTCAAAAATGTCCCCCTGAGTCAGCAATTGAAACAAATGCTCAATCCCGGTTTGCAAAAGATTTATGACTCTCTCAATCCCTCGGGGGTCTTGAATCTGGAAGGAACGTTTCATTATGACGGTTTCGGGAACTGGACCCAGGAGGATGTGCTCTATCAGTTCGAGGAGAGTACAGTTGTCTTCGAAAAGTTTCGTTATCCTATCCATCGAGTGGGCGGGACGATCGTCCCCGAATTTCACGAGAACGGCGATATTATCTATCAGTATCAATTCACGGGACAAGCGGGACAGCGTCCGGTGACGTTGACCGGCTGGAGCCGTCCCAAGGATCAAGGAGGGGAGCTCCAATTCCAACTCTCATGCACGCGTTTGCCGGTTGATGAAACGTTTGTGAATGCGTGTCCTCCCGCGGTTCAGGTGGCTCTCAGAAGTCTCGATTTTCACGGCGAAACCGACCTGAACGTCAAACTCACGCGTGGTCGCGATCAGATGAACGAGTTCGATCATGAACTCCGTCTGGATGTTTCGGATGGATCTCTCGAATACGACAAGTTTCCGTATCCGGTGCGCGAGGTGAGCGGCAAAGTCTTCTTTGATTCGACCGAGGGAGTCTGGCACATCACCAGCGTCACCGGAAAACATTCCGATGCGACGATCACCGCCGCGGGGACCGTCATCCCGGAAGAACAGAACGATCGACTTGAGCTGAGATTGATGCTCGCCGATGCGGTGATCGATCATCAACTCGAACACGCTTTGAGCGGTATCGTGCCGGACCTTTGGGACCAATTATCGCCGTCGGGTCGCGTGAGCGCCCAGGCTCGAATTCAGTGGATGCCCGATCGCGGCTTGCTGAACGTGGAGCTTCCCGACATTCGAGTGACGGATGGCGGGTTGATGCTGAAGTCCTTCCGCTACAATTTTGATGATGTGAGTGCGGAACTCTCTTACGCGAACGACCGCGTAGAAATTACGAAATTTTCCGCCAAGCACGACGACACCCGCATTCGAGGACGTGGGGAGTTTCAAGTCGAACCGGGAGGGTTGTGGAGATTGACCCTACCGGATCTGGATGTCGATGATCTGCTACCCGATCGGCAGTTTCGCAACGCATTGCCGCCGTCGATGGCGGAAGCTTTGGACACGCTCGCTCCAGAGGGCCGCGTAACTTTTAAGGATTCATTGCTGGAATTGCGAGGCGGTCGCAAGGAAGGTCTTCCTGTAACGGCTGCCTGGGATCTGAAAGGGATTATCGAGGGAGTGGATCTATTTGTGGGAGTCGATGTGAAAGATGCACGGGGGACTTTCCGCTCGCTGGGAACCTGGGATGGACGCAAAGTTGTTTCGCAAGGGGAAGTCAAACTCGATTCGGCGTTCGTCCTCAATCAGCATCTCAAGCGGGTTGTCGGGCCGTTCAGCATCAACGACCGCGAGGTGATCGTGGGAACGATCCGACAGGACAAGCAATCGCAGGATCCGCTGACGGCGGAATTACTGGAAGGAACATTAAGACTCAACGCGCGAGCGGTCATCGGGACGGAGCGCCGGAATGTTTACGGCCAACTCGTCGGTGAACCGACGACGTACAAAGCGCTGTTGAGATTGAACGGTGCCAAGCTGGAGGAATATCTGAGACGACAAGGAGGCGGGAACTCCCGTTTGCAGGGAGATGTCAATGCCCGACTGGTCCTCGAAGGAAGCGGTCAGGATCCCGCCAATCTGATCGGTGAGGGACGCATTGAAATCAAACCCGCCGCGCTTTACGAGTTGCCGGTGGTGTTGAGGATTTTTCAGACGCTGAACATTACAGCTCCGCCCGATCGGGCGGCGTTTGATGAAGCGATTATGCAGTTCCAGATACGGAACGAACAGTTTGAGTTTTCCAGTATCGATTTGCTGGGGAACGCTTTGAGCCTAAGAGGTCGCGGGACGGTTCGCTTTGATGAAAAGATCGATCTGGAATTCTTCTCGATTGTTCCCAAGTCGCAGCCCGTGATTCCCTTGGTACGCGAGATCGTTCGCAGCGCGTCGTACGGACTTGTGGCGGTTGACGTGAAAGGTTCAATCAGCGATCCGAAACCGATCGTGAAAACCAACTTCGTTCTCGACAATGCACTCAGAAACTTTCTGGGAACCTTCCAGCCCTTCCGACCGGTGATCGAGGACACCTTTACGCCGCCTCGCTCGACCCAGGGGGTGGCCCCCAATCGACAGTGACTTTTTTTTGGGGGTTAACGAATCTTGCTCTCGGCTACGAGAACAGCAGTTCCAGATCGTCCACCGACATATCCTTGAGCGGATTGCCGGATTCCGCCTGGAGAATCGAATCCGCTAACTCTTTCTTCTGCATCTGGAGTTCGGCGATTTTCTCTTCCACGGTATCGCGGCAGATCAGGCGATAAGCGAAGACCTGTTTGGTCTGGCCGACTCGGTGTGCCCGGTCGATCGCCTGCGCTTCGACAGCCGGATTCCACCAGGGATCCAGCAGGAAGACATAATCGGCGGCTGTCAGGTTGAGCCCCAAACCACCGGCTTTCAAACTGATCAAAAACAGGCCGCACTCGTCGTCGTTCTGGAAATGTTCCACCCGTTTTTCGCGATCTCTCGTTTTTCCGTCCAGATATTCGTACTTGATCCCCTTCTCATCGAGTCGCCTCCGCACCAGCGAAAGCATGCTCGTGAATTGTGAAAAGACAAGTGCTTTGTGGTTTTCCTCGATGAGTTCTTCCAGATCGGGAATCAGAAGATCCAGCTTCGCACTCGGGGCGTCGATCTCCTCATCGTCGAGCAGGCCGGGATGACAGGCCACCTGTCGCAATCGTAACAACGCTTCCAGCACATGCATTTTGGATTTGGAAAAGCCCTGTTCTTTGACCATTCCCATCAGGGACTGGCGGTAGTGGTCGCGCATTTCCTCGTACAATTCTCGCTGCTTGGAGCCCATGTCGCAGAGAATGGTTTGTTCCAGTTTATCGGGCAACTCATGGGCGACTCCCTTCTTCGTACGCCGTAAGATGAAGGGTTTCAAGCCTTGCGAGAGAACTTGCCGCGATTGGTTATCTCCCGTACTGGTGGCGTGCAGTTTGAAGAGGGAGCTTCGTCCCAGCATGCCGGGATTCAGGAATTCGAAGATCGACCACAAGTCTCCCAGGTGGTTTTCGATCGGCGTACCACTCAAAGCGACTCGATGGTTCGATTTTAGCAAGCGAGAGGCTTTGGCGATCTGGGACGAGCTGTTTTTGATGGTCTGGGCTTCGTCGAGAACGATATAGTCAAACCGCTGATCTTTCAGCATCGTGATGTCGCGACGTAGCGTCCCATACGTGGAGAGAATCAGGTCGGTTTTGGGGAAGTCTTTCCGCAGTTCTTCACGCTTGAGGCCTGCGTATTCCATCACGGTCAGCTCGGGAGTAAATCGTTCGCATTCCTGCCGCCAGTTAAACATCAACGATTTGGGCACCACAATCAGAGACGGGAGCTTCTCGTCTCGGTCGGCGATCCGCTCCTGGAGCAACGCCAGAAGTTGAACCGTTTTTCCGAGTCCCATGTCGTCCGCCAGGCAGCCCCCCAGATGAAACTTCTGGAGAAAGTCGAGCCATCCCAATCCTTCCTGTTGATAGGGGCGGAGTTCTCCCTGGAAGATGTCCGTCTCGGCTTTCGGTTCGATGGAGCCGAAGGATGCAAATTGCTCGCGCAGGTCGAGAAAGGTTTTGTCAAACTCGACAGGTTGATCCGATAGGAGCGCGTCGAGGATCGCGGCTTGATTTTTGGAGAATTTGAGCGTGTCGCCATCCTTCTCGCCCAACCCGGCGAGAAGTCCGTATTGTTGGAGCCATTCTTCCGGCACCAGACCGAGCGATCCGTCGTCGAGTCGGATCGTGGTTTCTCCACGATTCAACGCCGCCAGTAATTTCGGCAAGGAGATTCTCGCATCGCCGAATTCGATCTCGGCTTCCAGTTCGAACCAGTCGATCTCGGAGTTGAGGCGGAAACGCGGCTGGTTGCCTTCGCGAATTTGTTTTCCGTCAGCGAGGACTTCCCAGTCGTGATTGATCAATTCTCGCACGGCGGGCCCGAGTTGTCGGGCGGAAATTTCGACGTCATGTCCCGCTTTGCGTTGATCGAGGATGCGCCGCATTCCGGCTTCCTGCAACTGGTTCCAGAGCGATTCCTCTCGTTGCTGGTCGCGAATGATGCAGCGTTGTCGATCGCGTTGGACGATCGCCCAGCGGCCCGAAGAGCCGCGAATGAGTTCGTCTTCGTACTGGAAGAAGACTTCGCCACGGAGTCGTTCCGGTTGCCATTTGAGGCTGGTGGGAGTCATCAATACCAAACGGGGAGACGGCGTTCCCTGAACCTCTTCAAGTTGAAGCTCCGGTGGCAGGTCGATCCGGGGAATCGAAGGCATATCCAGAAGCTGTTCGACCAGATCGTGCTCGTCTTTTGCGGGAACTTTCAGCGAAGAATTCCCGTTCAGTTGCTCCACCCAGACGAAAGCATCGAAATCACGCAACAAACTGATTTTATCTCCGTGGAAGACCAAGCCTCCCGGCACCATGAGATTGACATCCTCGGGTGAGAGAGTCTCTTCGCCCCGTACCAGAGAAGTGCCGACCAACCATTCATCACCGTGCGGTTTGACGTTGAGGCAAAGTTCCCAGGGATCTTCTTCGTCCCATTCCAGCGAGGCAGCGTTCTCGATCGATTCGTCCAGGTATTGCACGCGACCGGTGCGGCACATCATCGGGAGAATCAGTCGGCACAAGTCGTAAGGCACGCGATAGCGGTAGGAGGTTGCTTGCGATTCTGATTGTTGAGCGTACCAGTTGCTACGCTCCGGCATACCGCCGGAGAGGTAGGCGAGTAACTGGCGATCTTCGGAGCTTTCGATCTGATCGAGTTGCCCGTTCTTGATCTTTAGCGGTTTGACTTTTCCCCATTGTCCGTTGGCGCGGCGTTGGCGCTGGGAGGTCTGGACGACTAACGTGCCGGTCTCACGGCTTTTCTCGACGTCGATCTCGTAGACGATCTCCCGTTCGCGTCCCGCTTTGTTGGTGCCGGCGGTCATCGGATCCATCTGCTCGCGGATGGTCTTCAGTTGCTCTTCCCACCCCCGCAGCGTGGGAGCGGGTTTCGGTTTTGTTTTTTTCGGCTTGGTGGCGGTTCGGGTCGAACGCTGCGGGATGATGGCGTCGAGGGGATGGTCGTCGTCCCAATCGTCGTCATCGAAAGCGACTTCGGGAGACGAATACGTGAAGGGGGGGACGACGCCGTCTTTGACGCGGCCCGTGATGAGGTCCCCTTCCTCGACAGCCAGCACCGTCGCCCACAGGTGTTTGCAGTAGACCGGAGAAGTCGCCCCCGCCGAACAACTGCAGAAAATTTGCAGTTTGTCTTCAACACGCGAGAGTTGGGTCTGGTAATCGACGCTGTCGTGCACGACCGCGTGGACCTCGTCCGGAGTGACGCGAATGATTTCCACGCGCTCGGATTTGAGGTAGGCTTCTCCACGGAAACGAATGTCGGCTCGAAACTTCTCGGCAAGGTAATCCGAGAGGGACATAAGGCACTCCATTATCGCAGCAGTGGCTGCTTTCTCTGTATTTAGTCGCAATCAGCGAAAACGCCGATCGTCGATAGGCTCTCTGGAAGTCGGCAATGCATGCCTCCGCAGCATTCAAAAATAGGCCGAAACTCTTAATCTAAAATTGGTTGCGAGAATTTGCAATGCGAGACACGCTTCGCGGATCGCGAACTTTCCATGAATTCTCGGGAAACGGGTGGGCCAGGTGTCCAGGAGAACGATTCTGCGATAGCATAAGACACTGTTTGAAATCTGAGATATCAGGGTTGTTGGAGACAAAATGCCAGAATCACTCCCCGTGAAAAGTGACGCCGAGGTCCAGGAATGGATCCATTCCCACGTTCCTCAGGAGGATTTCCGCAATCAACGGTTGTTGTTAATCATACCCGATGCGACAAGAACCGCCCCCCTGCCCCTGCTGTTTCGCGCTTTGCACGCTCATTTGAGCGGTGTCGTAAAGGCGTTTGATGTCATCGTCGCCTTGGGAACACACCCTCCGATGAGTGAAGAGGCCATTTGCCGTCTGGTCGGTATTACCCCTGAAGAGCGTTCTTCCAAATACAAGAATGTCGGATTGTTCAATCATGAATGGGATAATCCGGACGCACTCTGGGAGCTGGGGACCTTGACGGCGGAGGAAACCTCGGAAATCACCGGGGGAGTTCTGTCTCTCGATGTTCCGGTTGAAGTCAATGCCCGCATCAAGGACTACGATCGGATCATGATTCTGGGGCCGGTCTTTCCTCACGAAGTCGTCGGTTTTTCGGGAGGTAATAAATATTTCTTTCCCGGCATCTCGGGCGCGCGATTGCTTAATTTTTTTCACTGGTTGGGAGCCCTGATTACGAATGTCGGAATTATCGGCGTCAAAGGGACCCCCGTCCGCAAGGTCGTCGATCGCTCTGCCGCGATGATCGAGATGGAGAAACGGTGTCTGGCCTTCGTCGTGAACGGAAAAGCCGAAATCTACGACCTGTTTTTCGGCACCCCCGAAGAGGCATGGGATCAGGCGTCCGATTTGTCGTCGCGGGTCCACATCGAACGGAAACCGAAACCGTTTCATACGGTCCTGTCCTGTTCGCCTGAGATGTACGATGAATTATGGACGGCTGGAAAATGCATGTACAAGCTGGAGCCGGTGGTCGCGGATGGGGGTGAATTGATCATCTATGCGCCTCATCTGGAAGAAATCTCTGTGGCTCACGGAGAATGGATTTCGAAAATCGGTTATCACTGTCGAGACTACTTCACCAAACAGTGGGATCAGTTCCAGCATATCCCCTGGGGGGTTCTGGCGCATTCGACCCATGTGCGAGGCGGAGGTACGTTTGAGAACGGCGTCGAGAACTGTCGGGTCAAGGTGACGTTGGCTTCGAAAGTTCCTCCCGAAGAATGCGCGGCGATCAATCTCGGATATCGTGACCCCGCTACCATCAATCCCGAAGATTACGCCGGACGGGAAGAGGAAGGTGTGCTACTGGTTCCGAAAGCGGGAGAAATGCTCTATCGACTCGAAGAGTGACGGCAAAACGAGGCCTCTCAGAGTCGGAGAGGGTTCGATGGAAATCCCTCCGCCCGCACGTTACCTTGGCCTCAGGTCGTGCTCTTCTCGAAGGGCTTCGTACATCAATATTTCCGATCATCGAGGATGTCGTTGAATGGATTCCGCCGCTTTAGAAGAACGTTTGAAATTTGCTCTCTCGGTCGCGCTTGAAGCTCAGGAATTGATCCTGGGTTACTATCAAAATGTTGACCTGAATGTTGATCTCAAGCAGGATCAGTCTCCCGTGACAGCGGCCGATCAGGGAGCCGAGCAACTGATCCGCGATCGCCTCGCCGTTTCGTTTCCCGAGGACGGGATACTGGGTGAAGAGTTCGGTACGGTAGAGTCAAAGAACGGTTATCGCTGGATATTGGATCCGGTCGACGGCACAAAACCGTTCGTGCAAGGGGTGCCGTTATTTGGAACCTTGATCGGTTTGGAGTTCGAATCCCGCACCGTTCTGGGGGTGGCTCGTTTTCCTGCCCTCGATGAAGTCGTCTACGCGGCGGATGGCCTCGGGACCTGGTGGCAAATTGGGGAGAAGGAACCTCGAAAAACGACCGTCTCCGGAACCGACGACTTTTCCCAATCCGTCTTCTGCTTCACGGAACCCCAACGTTTCGATCGAATCGGGCGTCCCGAAGTGCTGGAAACCCTGATGAAAAAATGTCGGATGTCTCGCGGATGGGGCGATTGCTACGGCCATATTCTCGTCGCGACAGGACGGGCGGAAGTCATGATCGATCCCGAATTAAGTGCCTGGGATGCCGCAGCACTCGTCCCGATTGTTCGCGAAGCGGGCGGTTTCTGGCTCGACTGGAGCGGCGAGGAGTCGATTTATAACGGAAACGGTTTCTCTGTGAACGCGGCGTTGAAGGACGAAGTTCTGGCTTTACTGAAAGCTGACTGACGCAGCACGAGTCTCAATGCTTCAAGACTCTTCTGAGAATTACCAGTCCGGCGATCATCAGCACCAGATTCGGGATCCAGACGGTCCAGGTCGGGTCGATTTCGCCGTTCTTGCAGAGCGTTAGAATCAATAGCGCCAGCGGATAATACATCAGCAGGATCGGCAGGAAACAGAGGAAAAACGTCGTCAGGAATTGTTTTTTGGCCTGCGATATCGAGTACGGCGCACCGAGAATCACGAAGAAGAAACAGCTCGTGGAAAAAGCGTATCTCGTATACATCTCGGTGCTCAGTTTGTGGCGTGTCCTCTCGTTTTCTTTGATCTTCTGGGCAAACTGATGAGTGCCGACATTACCGAGTTGATCAAATTCTCCGGTGATGAGTCGGAATGTCGCTTTCATCTCGCGTTTCAGAATCTCCTGCTCCTGGGTCTGATCCATTTCCTCAAGTTTCTGGTGGATGGCATCGAGGCTGAGATGACGAGCGTTGATACGTGAAATTTGTTCCGGCAGCGGGATCGGATGTTTTTCCTCTTCGACAAAAAACGTGGTTTCGTCGTCCGCTGAAATCTGACACTTCTTGAGATTCAAAACGACCTCTTCATTTTTCAGATCGAAATTGAAGGTCGCTTCCTGTGCCTGAACTGTGATTGGCGTGTCCTTCCCGCGGCTGAGCTGGAATGTGGGACTGATCAATTTCTTACCGCGCACGTCCATCACCTGGATCGTGTAGCCTTGCGATGGCTCGCTGATGAGATGGGTGGATCTGAGTTGGTCCAGAAAAATGTCTTCCAGGGCCTGTGAAATGGTGTATTGCATGCGAGCAATCGCCCAGGGAATGATCTGGTCGGTGAGAACCAAGGACCCGATGGAAAGGACAATGCTCAGTAAGAACGCCGGCATCAGAAGCTGAAGAGGATTGATGCCGGCAGATTTCGTGGCGATCACTTCGAGATCTCCGGATAACCGTCCATAAACCACACAGACCGCCAGCAACAGCGTCGAGGGAATTGTATAGGGGAGCAAAGAGGGGATCAGATAAGGCAGTATCTGAACGATTTGTGCCGGGCCGAGTCCTTTTTGCTGCGCTTCCTGAAAAACTCCGACGAAGACCAGCATCACCGTCAAAACCGTGACCAATAAGCCGAAGACCTTGAGGAGTTCAAACAGGATGTATCGTTGGAGGATCTTCATTTGAGACGAAATCGTCCGGGGGTATCGGGCCTAAGTCTAGTATTTGTAGGACATAACGAATTCTGGCGTCAATCCCGATTCTACGGCGAACCAGGCCTTGAAAGAGGCTGTGAACGGCGTCAGGGCAGACTGATCCCTAAAACCGTCACCAGTTACCTACGGGGACTGTTCCACTTGAGGTTGGTCTGAATTGCGAGGGGCAGGCAATCCTACTTGAGAATTGACCGGTTTGATGACGAATTCGAATAAGCGGTTAGCGACTTAGCCGCGTCATTTTCAGGAGGAAACGAACGATGGATGCACTTTCAGGATTGACCGACGATCAAATGGCTTTAGTGATGTGCCTCGGAGCTTTTTTCGGGTGTGGGATCATTATGTCTCTCAGTTATTACATTGGTACGGATGGGCGCCAGGATGAAGAACTGAGGATTCTGATGGAAACTCAGCAGGATCAATCGGAAGAATCACACCAAAAAGCGGCTTGAACGCCGTTTTTTACCGTTCATGAAAGAGAGAGACTTGCATTCAACGGATTCCTCTCACACACTACTTCGAAGTCGTTGACTTTCTCGTTTTTCACAGACTGCGGTGTATCTGGGAGCCGTCATGAACAAATTGGTCCGAGTTGTTGGTTGTTTGGGGCTGTTCGCCGCTGGTTATTGGTGCGGACAAGGAGAGTGGTCTTCGGCGAATGAATTGCGAGCCCAGCAAGCGGATGCCGCTCGCCAGGGAGCTTCTCAAGATACTCTGCGTAAGATTCGTGTGGCACAGGATTCGGTGGCCGATGCCCAGGCGTCTCTGGAAAACGAACAACTCTACGTTCCCGCGATTGCCGGAACGAACTCCTTCGCAGTAATGGTTGGTGGTTTGAACGCGGTACAGGATTTGGAACGGGGGCTGGGTGTGGACCCGGAAACGTTTGTCGGACTGTACGCCGGATTTGCGACGGAAGAAGTGGCTCCGAAACTCGACTACGACGATGAAGGTCGTTTGACCTACGACGGACGTCTCGTTCGGCTCTATCCGAAATCCCGTCTGCGTCAGTTAAAAGCTCAACAGGAAAAAATCGCCGCCGGCGACGAATAATTCTGTAGAACAGTCGGGGCTCAGTTCCGGACTCGTTGAGAATCTGATCGGATGGCAATTTCCGAAGTCTGACGATCGGGCAGAAACACCGCCTGGACGTGTATCGGTTCGTCCGACCGAATGACGAGTCGGTCACCCGACCTCACCCGCACAAACATCTGTGCCGTCGGCGCGAGTTCGCAGGTGACGCTAGACACTTGCGGCAATTCGTAAACCTTCAGATCTGTCAGGGACTGGTCAGGAAAAATGTGGTCGTTCAGCAATCGATCTTCCGGAGCCAGTGTCGATTCGAGTTCTCGTTCCTCCAGCAGGTCCCGAAGAAAATTGATCCTCAGCTGATCGATTGGCAATCCCGTCAGCTCTTCCAGGCAAGCATGATCGCGAGACGGTGATGTCAGCAAATCGGAGAGAATCTGATCGCCGTAGTTCCGATGGCACCAGCGAAAAAATAAATACGCTCCTCCGCGACATCCGTCGTGCCTCCACAATCCTGAAGAATAATAGTCCGAAACCATCAACGGGGAATCTTCCGGAGATTGAAGCCAGCATTCGATTCTCTTCGTGAGATTATCGCCGTCACCGCCGAGAACCTGTTCCGCCAGATGTGCCGATCCTTCGCAGATCCAATCTTCCTGGATCGGAAGCGACTCATGTGAACGGACCAGACGATAACTGAATTGTAAAACATGCCAGTATTCATGGGCGAGTAGAGTCAGGTGATTCGTGTCGTCGGGGCATTCGGTATTGAGGTAAATGACGTCGCAGTGATTGCTGAAAGGGCGCGGGACATCAAGTCGAAAGTCGCTGGAGCGGACGAAACCTTTGACGGATGTTTTCCCTCCCTGTAACTGATCGAGCGCGGGACTGAGTAGAATAGAAAGTTTTCCGTCTCCATCCACATCGGCAAAACAACCGGCCAGTTTCTCCGCCGCGGGAAGAATCGATTCTTCCAGGCAGTGGATGATCTTTTGGCCCAACTCTGTATACCTCTCTGATTCTGAATAGGTAGAATCGAGATAGACCCGTACGTGGTCCCCTTCCGCACAGAGGTCGCCGTGAATCAGGCGATAGGCAGCAGGAGAAGTGAGCGGATCGGACGTCACATGCAGGAAAAAAGATTTCCGGGAGTAGGTTTGGGAGGCGTCGATATTCCGCGTTAGATTCGTTGGCTCCAGCGCCGGGGAGAGAGACAATCGTGGTTTTCGCGGATTGAATGAAGGGAGTCGCTCCCAGGTCGCGGATCGAATGGAGACTAAATCCTCGGAAGCACGCTGAAGACTGATGCGACTGTTTTGGTGTCCCTCGGAGGTGATGGCGAGAACGCCGCCTTCGCGATCAGGAAAAGTTAACAGTTTCTGCTCCGAATTTAACCGAATTTTCTGAACGAAAACGTTACGCTGGGAAGTTGCAGGAAGCACTCGAGAGACAGGTTGGGAGTCTTGTGCGACGACGAACGCACTGAGTAGCAGGCTGAGAACCGACAGCGTCAGAAGAGTGCGCATGCGACATGCTCGCAGAAAGAGCGTAATGAAGACGGATCTGTTTAATTGATCGACATTTATGCGAGTCGACTTGAGAATAACCGTCAAAAGCGTGATGTTGAGTAAAGTTTGCCCAGTCTGCGCAGGTGGGCTGTTGCCAAGTGACTGAACCTTATCAATGACGGAATTCCATCGATGAGCTTTTTCATGCTTCGACGTTTCTGCTGTGGACTGTTTGCCGTTGCGGCTTTTTCGACTCCTCTTGCGGGGCAAGACGCTCCCGATCATCTGGGCGAATTGCAAACTCGCGCCATCAAGGAGAAGCAGGCCTCGTGGGGGCATTGGGGACTCGACCCGCAGAATTACACGCAGTGGGGAACTCACTCAAACCGTCTGATCCCCATTTACACCTTCGGGACTCGTCAGGCGGGAACGGGGCTCGATCTGGATGACTACACTCGCGAAAACAGCATCTACCGAGATGCCGACCGTCTCGAAGAGTTGTACGGTCGTCCTCCCGAATCCACTTATAATCCCGAAGCAAACTACGGCGACCAAACCGACCTCGCCAGAATTCAGTTTGCAGCACTGGCTCAGGGGAAGAAGCATATTGTATTAATCGTCTTTGACGGTATGGATTGGCAGACGACTCAGGCTGCCGCGATCGTCAGAAATCAAAACGTCGATTACGATTCGGGACGTGGGCACGGGCTCTATTTTCAGGATTACCAGGCGGACGGGACGTCGCAGTTCGGGGCGATGGTGACTGCCCCGGCCATTGCCTCCATGAAAGTTGATACCGACAAGCAGACGGTAGAGCCGGGATCGAAGCTTCTTTGGGGAGGATACAATGCACGTCTCGGAGGTTCGACTCCCTGGGATGTTCCGCTGGATCGTGAGTATTTGATCGGCAAGTCCTCGGCGCTCACTCATCCATATCCGGACTCAGCGGCGACGGCCACATCGATGACTTCCGGGATCAAGACCTTCAATGGATCGATCAATGTGGGGGTGGATGGGTCGCAAGCGGAATCAATCGCCCATCGAGCCCAGAAACAAGGCTATCGTGTGGGCGTCGTCTCGTCCGTACCAATCAGCCACGCGACGCCAGCCGCCGCGTATGCTCACAATGTCTCACGCAACGATTATCACGAGATCACACGCGATTTGATCGGCCGACCCTCGGTCTCACATCCTCAAGAACCTCTCCCCGGTCTGGATGTGGTATTGGGAGGAGGCGTCGGTGAACTGGCCGAAGAAGCTGAAACTCCCATTGAGGCATTTGAAACCAGTAAATATGTCGATGCGGAGGACTTGCGGGCCGTCAGTCAGCAAAACGGAGGCAAATACGTCGTGGCTGTCCGTACTGCCGGTCAGGAAGGAAAAACAGTCCTTGAATCCGCTGCGACACAGGCTATCAAGAACGATCAACGGTTATTGGGCGTGTTCGGAGTGGGCCAATTTAGCGGACACCTCCCGTTTCAAACAGCAAACGGTGATTATCAGCCAGCCCCCGGTAGAGCCGGGACGGCGGAAGAATACTCCGAAGCGGATCTCGACGAAAACCCGACTTTGGCGGACATGACATCGTCGGCACTCCAGGTCTTATCGCGAGGTGATGCGAATTTCTGGCTGCTAGTGGAAGCAGGTGATGTGGACTGGGCTAATCACGATGACAACCTCGACAACTCCATCGGAGCCGTCTTCAGTGGCGAACAAGCCTTTAAGGTGGTGACCGACTGGGTGGAAGAGCACAGCAACTGGCAGGAGTCTCTGGTGATTGTGACAGCCGATCACGGTCATTATTTTTTCATGACAAAGCCGGATGCGCTCATCACACCTGCTCCAAATGAGTGATCAAATAAATGAATCCTTGCGTCTCAGTAAAGACACAAATTACATATTTCGTCGAATGACGGCTGTCAGTATGGGGAGACTGGGATATCCAATTTGAATGGTCCGAAGATGCCGTCAGATGCCGGATCCTGTCGTCATAACCGTCATAATAGTCACGATTAACGCGGGAAGGTGGGCTCTTGCGGGCCAGTCCGATTGGACCTTTTCATTTTTGATCAATTCAGGCAAATTAGCGGAAATTCTCTTCTAAGAGATCCGAGATTCAATATAGAATCGACGGGACCCAGTCTCTGCGGGCGTACCTGTTTCGCGCTCTTGTCCAGATTCACAATTCAATACACTCTTCCCAAAAGACTCAGGGGAGTCGCATGATTTCAATGACGATTTCAAAACTGACCAAACCATTGTTCGCTGCTGCGGTAGCATGTCTGGCAGTCGCTGGTTCGGCAAATGCCCAGATCGCACCTGCTTACATCAATCAAGACGCCTCTGGCAACACTGCTTTCGCCATCGGATTGACAGCACCACAGAACGAAAGTGTGGTCGATCGTCACGTCATTCTGGTTGACACATCGGCCAGTCAAGTGGGGGCGCATCGAGTTCAGGCTCACGCCGTCGTGAAAGAACTGATGAGTCGCTTGCCGGAAGGGCATCAGGTCGCATTGCTGGCGATCGATGTGGAAGCGGTCCCTTTGACAGAGTCTTTCGTAACTGCCAATAGTGACGAAATGGCCATTGCGCTCAAAAAACTGAGCCGTCGTGCTCCTCTCGGGGCCACCGACCTGGGGGCCGGATTGGCTTCGATCGTCGATTTGTGTGACGGTCAGCAGCCGACTTCTGTGCTCTACGTCGGAGACGGCATGAGTGCCGCCCAGTTGTTGACGCTGGAGTCTCTCGATCTGTTGACGGACAATCTTCGTGATTCCAAAGCGATGATTCACTCTTATTCAGTTGGACCGAAAAAGGACATCAATCTGCTTAGTATTCTGGCTCAGCAGACGGGTGGATGCTTGGTTGTCGATACCGCGGAAACGACCGTTGAATCGGCCGTTGGAAGTTTGATCGACGCGATTCAAACCCCAGCGACGATTCCTTCGTCAATCAACATACAGTCTGAAACGGCAGCGTTGTCATCCAATCGTGCTTTGCCACTGCGTTCCGATCGTCCCCTCTATCTCGTGGGAGAAGGGGCGTTACAAGAGGGTGATCGAGTTGAAGTGAATTATGGAAATCAAACAGTCTCAATGGCTGTGAAAGAAGAAAAACTGACTGAGAAATCGTTTCTGACGGCTGCTGTTCGCGGTGTTCGTGAATCGAAAGGTCTCTTCTCGGGATATCCCGGAAAACAGATGATGGTCGCGGCCTCAGTCGACTTCATGGATCAAATGGAACAGTTGCGAGAACTGGCTCAACAATCAATCGATCACAATCGAATCGATCAGGCGCGTGGGTTGATCTCCGCGATGCGGGAAATTAACCCGAACAGCGAACAGGCGGGAGTCCTGCTGGCGGCTGCCGAACGCAAAGAACAAGTGGTTAATATAATCCAAGAGAATAAGCCGGAACCTCCCGCCACCAATGACGGCGGTGACGTCGATCTGGTGGAGTTGGAAAAGCAACGTCGTGTCATTCGTACCGAACAGTTAACTCTGGAAGTCACGAACCTGATTCGGGAAGCACGTCAACTGGCGGAAACGGATGCAGATAATGCGTTAAATGAATTGAAGTCCGCTTTGGGGACCGTGAGTGCTGCTCTGGATATCAATCCGGAAGCCAAGACGCAATTGGAGAATCGTTTACGGTCAGCTATTCAAGATGTCACGGCTCGCAAAGCCGCTCAGGAACTGCAACTTTCGCAGGCTCTCGCACAAAGCGTTGAGCAGGAAGCTCTGAAACGTCTGGAAGCTGAATTGGATTTGGAAGAAGAAAAGTTCCAGATGCTGCTTGAACGAGTACGTGCCCTGATGGTTGAAGGACGAAAAGAGTTCGACGATAGCTCCTTTGAAGCAGCAGAAGCCGTCGCCGAAGAGGCCGTTCGGTTGCGACCGGAATCGGGAACCGCCGCATCCGCCTACTTTAAAGCGGAAGCCGCCGGGCAACTCTCGAAAACCTTCAAACTACGTTTTCTGCGTCGCGACGAGTTTCTGGCAGTTCTGCATCAGGTTGAACTTTCTCACGTTCCGTTCCCGGATGAACCTCCCGTTCGGTGGCCTTCCGCGGAAGTCTGGCAGGACTTAACCGAACGTCGAAAGGTTTGGAAACGCACCAATCTGCGTAAAAACAGTCCGACAGAAGAGGCGATTATCAAAGCATTGGATGAACAATATAATGCAGAGTTCTTCCAGGTTCCTTTGCAGGAAGTATTCAATGATATCGAAGTCAACAAAAATATTCCGATCGAAATCGATCCTAAAGCCATTGCCGATATCGATCTGGAAGATCCGATCGACTTGCAGTTGTCGGGTGTCACGTTGCGGACCATCTTGAAATTCATCTTGGAACCACGCGATCTTGTGTATCTGCTGAAAAACGAAGTGTTGTTCATTACCACCTTCACGGAATCACTGGAACCGTACAACAAATTCGTTTACGTCTATCCCGTCGGTGACCTCGTCATCTCCCCGATTCAGTTGCAACAGGCAGCTCAAAC
>JABURQ010000070.1 GCA_014762625.1 Planctomycetaceae bacterium
CTCTACGCCCTGCACAAAACCAAACACGCGCTTGTCGGATGATGTTATCATCAACTACGTACGCTAGAACTCGAAGAACCTTTTTTCATTTCCCCGGCTCTTCTCTCTAAACCGCCAGCAACATCCAGCATCCAGCGCAGAGTCGACGGGAACCAAATAGATACGGGGCTGAGATCATACGTATATCATGACATAGCCATCCGCTCGATACCAGAGGGATCGCGTAAAGTATCGGGGGGCTGACTTTCACTTCTTCAGAGAGCCTGCTCATTCAGCAGCCTCCCCCTCGGTTGGCATTTCCGCAACCGCTACTTACAATTCAGGTTTCGATGATTTGAGGCGTTTCCGTAGCCCATGGGCGCAATCATGCGGTGCATTGATCGGGCCCCCGCGGGAAAAAGAAACGCTTCTACGAGCGCACTCGCTGTCGCGAGTTTGCTCGCCGCAGGGCTATCAGCAATGTCCCCCTCAAAACAGGGGGGGGCTGGCACTGGCGGCTGGCCCGCCAGTGAAATCATCATTCGATAGACAACACAATAGTCTGACCTACACAACGGTCCGCAGAGCGGACCCTACATACTTAAAACTCAACACTTAACACTGACTCCCGCCATGTTCGAAAAAGTTCAGGACGCAAGTTTCATCAACGGCGAGCACGAGATGCTCAAATTCTGGGACGAGAAAGACGTCTTCCGGAAACTCCGTGACAAGAATGCCGGCAAGCCGAAGTGGAGCTTCCTCGACGGACCGATCACCGCCAACAACCCGATGGGCGTGCATCACGCCTGGGGCCGCACCTACAAAGACACCTACCAGCGCTACTTCGCCATGACCGGCCACGATCTCCGTTATCAGAACGGCTTCGACTGCCAGGGATTGTGGGTCGAGGTCGAAGTCGAGAAGGAACTCAATCTCGGCACGAAGAACGCCGTCGCCGAGTACGGCATCGACAAGTTCGTCAATGAGTGCAAAAAGCGGGTGCTCAAGTTCGCCGCCCGGCAGACCGAACAATCACAGCGTCTCGGTTACTGGATGGACTGGGACAAGCCGGACGAACTCCGCAAACTGGCCCTGCATGTCGGCGAGGACGGCGAAGTCGAATACACTCCTGCCAGCGGCGAACCTCAAACAGGGAAAGCTCATAACCTCGTCGAGAAGCTGGGGAATCCGGAGTGGGGCGGCAGTTACTTCACCTTCGCCACCGAGAACAACGAAACGATCTGGACCTTCCTCAAGAAATGCTTCGACCGGAAGAAAATCTACCGCGGCCACGATGTCATGCCGTGGTCAGGACGGGGCGGCAGCGCCTACTCGCAGATGGAAGTCGCCGACGGTCGGAAACTGACCGTCCACCGCTCGGTTTTCGTGCGGTTTCCGCTCGTCGATCGTGAGAACGAATACCTGTTGATCTGGACGACGACTCCCTGGACGTTGACCTCCAACGTCGCGGCCGCCGTGAACCCGGATCTCGAGTACGTGAAGATTAAAACCAACCGCGACGACACCGTCTATTACTTCGCCAAGGACAACCTCGACTATCAGCGACTCGGTCGCGAGTTCAAGGAAGGTTTCGGACGTCCGGAATGGACGTGGCCGGACGACGTCCCCAAACTGAAGACGCTCTCGCAAATCTTCAAAGAGCAGGGGGGCTATGAAGAGCTCGAGACGATCAAAGGGGCCGAGATGGTCGGCTGGAAGTATCAGGGACCGTTCGACGAGCTTCCCGCACAGCAACAACCGGGCGGAGTACCCGTCGAAGAAGACAAACTCGACAAGACTGGGGTCTCGTGTCATCTGGTCGTCGATGGCGGTCGCGATTCGCGCGGCAACGCACACGTTGTCGCCGGTGAGGGAACGGGAATCGTGCATACGGCTCCTGGTTGTGGTGATGTGGACCATGTGCTCGGACAGCAATTGGGGCTCGTCGGCATCGCACCGCTCGGAGAAGACGGACGTTTCGTCGAAGGCTTCGGAGATTTCACTGGACGTGAAGCGATCGATCCCGAGACCGCCGACTTTGTCTTCGAGCAACTGAAAGAGAAACATCTGCTCGTGAATGTCGAGCAGTACCCCCACATCTATCCGCACTGCTGGCGAACCGGTGACGAACTGGTTTTCCGGCTCGTCGATGAGTGGTTCATCAACATGGACTGGCGGGAAGAGATCAAAGACGTCACCAAAGAGATCGACTGGCTGCCCAAATCGGTGGACGGCGAAGAGCGGGAACTCGAATGGCTGACCAACATGCGGGACTGGATGATCTCCAAGAAACGCTTCTGGGGTCTCGCACTGCCGATCTGGATCAATCCCGACGATCCGACCGACTTTGAAGTGATCGGTTCACTCGCCGAGCTGAAAGAGCGGGCCGTCGAGGGCTGGGATGACTTTGAAGGGAATACGCCGCACCGTCCGTGGATCGACGGTGTGAAAATCAAAAGCGAAAAGACGGGAGCCGTCCTGTCGCGCATCGAGGATGTCGGCAACCCGTGGCTCGACGCGGGAATCGTGCCGTTCTCGACCATGAACTACAACGAGAACTACCCGATCGACCTGCTCAAGTGGAGCGACTGGTATCCGGCGGACTTCGTGACCGAGTGTTTCCCCGGCCAGTTCCGCAACTGGTTCTATGCGATGCTCTCGATGTCAACCATGATGCGGTACGACGAAACCGACGATCCTGCCGAGAAAAAACCGTTCAAGACACTGCTCGGCCATCGTCTCGTGATGAACGAAGAAGGCCAGCCGATGCACAAGTCGGACGGCACGGCGATCTGGTTCGAGGAAGCCGCCGAACAACTCGGCGTCGATACGCTCCGCTGGTTGTATCTCGCCCAGAACCCGGCCAGCGATCTCCGTTTCGGCACCCGCCATCCTGATGACAAGGTGACTCTCGAGACCGTCGAAGGTCCGATCAGTGAAACCAAGGAAGGCCTGCCGACCTGCAAAGTCACCTCCGGCCCCGCCGATGAAATCCGCCGCCAGATCCTGATCCCGCTCTGGAACTCATATGCCTTTTTCGTGAACTACGCGCGCCTCGATGAATTCGATCCGAACGCCCCGCAGGTTCCACTCGACGAGCGAGGCAACGGCGATCCGTGGATCCTCTCCAATCTGCAGGAGTTGATCGAAACCGCTCACCAGGAAATGCAGGCGTTCAACGTCGCCGGCTTCTGCGAGGCGACCGCCACCTTCATCGACGATTTGTCGAACTGGTACATCCGCCGCAATCGCCGACGTTTCTGGCGGTCGAAAGACGCCAGCGACACCGATAAACTGGCCGCCTATCAGACACTCTACGAAGTGCTGGTCACCCTCTCCAAGCTGGTGGCTCCGTGCATTCCGTTCCTCGCTGAGCGGATTTATCAGAACCTCGTCTGCAGCGTCGATGACTCGGCTCCCGAATCGGTCCACCTCTGCGATTATCCGCAGCCGGATGAATCCAAGATCGATCGCGAACTGGGGAAAGCGGTCGCCGTCGGACAGCGCGTCGTGCGCATGGGACACAAACTCCGCGAGGAACAGAACCTCCGCGTCCGTCAGCCACTGGCCGAATTGCAGTTCGCCTGTGCGGACGACAACGACCGGCAATACATCCTCGACATGAAAGAGGCAATCGCCGACGAGCTGAACGTTAAAGAAATCCACGCCGCCGAGCACCTCGATGATCTGGTCACCTACAGTTACAAACCGAATTTGAAAACTCTCGGCCCCAAGTACGGCAAACTGCTCGGCGTGATTCGCAAGGAACTGCCCGAGATGGATCCGGCCCTCCTCGATCCGCTCCGCAAAGGGGAAACGATCACCATCGAACTCGACGGCAACGAACTGGAACTCGGTCCGGACGATGTCCTCGTCAGCACCGAACAGGCTGCCGACTGGGCGTCCGCAGACGATACCGGCATTCAGATCGCCCTCTCGACGAAACTGACCCCCGATCTGGAACGGGAAGGAATCGCCCGCGACTTCGTCCGTCAGGTGCAACAATTGAGGAAAGATCACGACCTCGAAATCGAAAACCGAATCAAGGTCGGCTACCAATCGGACAGCGACACGATCGCCGCGGCTCTCGCTGAATGGAATGACTACATCAGCGGCGAGACACTGGCGGACGAGATCGCCGCCGGTTCCGCGGACGGCGACGTCAAAACCGCCCAGGTGGGTGATGAGAAGCTGGCGATCTGGATTGAACGGGTTTCCTGACGGAAACAGTTTCTAGTGTTAAGTGCTTAGTTTTGAGTTCAGTTGGATTGGAAGGGGTGAGGCTCGGCTTTCCGCTGTTCAAATCCTAAATCCAAAATCTAAATTCCAAAATGGTCACTCCACTCCTCCACGTCGTTCTGCATCAACCGGAGATTCCGCAAAACACCGGCAACATCGGACGCACGTGCGTCGCTGTCGGGGCAAAATTGTGGCTGGTCAGGCCCCTCGGCTTTCGCCTCGATGAAAAACATCTCCGACGCGCGGGAATGGATTACTGGCCGCACCTCGATTACGAAGTGGTCGACAGTTGGCAGGAGCTGACCGAAAAACTCCCCGAGGACGCCACCATGTGGCTGGTCGAGAACGCGGGAGGCCGCCTGATCTGGGACGCCGAATACACCAAAGGCGATGTGCTGGTCTTCGGCTGCGAGGGGAGAGGACTGCCGGAAGCGATTCTCGACGAACACCGCGAGCGAGTCGTGGAACTGCCCATGACGGAGAAGGTGCGGAGCCTCAATCTCGCGAGTACCGTGAACACGGCGGTCTACGAAGCCGTCCGGCAGTTCGGTGGGTTGTAGAGATTTCTTGACGCAAAGTCGCAGAGACGCGGAGAAACGCAAAGAGATTCTTATTCAGCCGGAGTGCCAGATTTTTATCTGAACGGAGATGAGGCAGATCAAACTGATGTTCGCAGCTTCGGGAATTAGCAGATGTCTGAGAATTCTGAAAATCAAGACTGGAGAGAAACAGGGCAGGAAAAGTTTCTTTCTGGATTGAAATTTCAATTCCAGAATTACGTCACGCCGTCTGAAACATGGGATCACGACCACTGTGAATTCTGTGGAGAAAAGTTCTCGGAAGTTTTGGAAGAGACCTTACATGAAGGGTGGGCATCAGAAGACTGCTATTATTGGATTTGCCCGACCTGTTTTGAAGATTTCAAAGAGAAGTATAACTTGAGTACTTAGGAAAACTAACCAATTCCAACCAGCATTCTTCATTTGTGCCTTTTCGTGGCTATTCCTCTTCTTTGCGTCTTCGCGGCTTGGCGCGAGACTCAGCACAATAATTAGTGCCGGGCCTTTAGCCCTTACGGTTTTTATTGAACCTGCTCCCCGGACTTCGTCCGGGGCTGAGTTAATGACGCCGCATTGCGGCTTGGTGTGCAATCAGCTGATTCGTGTGATTCGAGAGATTCGTGGTAAAACAATCTGGGGGCTCACTACGTTCATCCCCAGCCACCCACCATATTTCTTCCTGTATTCCTGCCTTCCTTATTCAAAACCCTCTCTGCATTCGTCTGGGTTCTGCAAGAAACTTTTTCATGGCTCTCCCTTCTTTGCGTCTTCGCGGCTTGGCGCGAAATATGTTTTCATTCTTCGGTTCGAGAGAAATAATAGTTGTCGGGTTGCGGCTCGCTGCGCTCGGCTAACCCGACCTACGGCAACCAAGCACTCACTGGTGGACAAGCCGCACAGTTCCACCCGATTTCAATCGATTCGTGTGATTCGATCCATTCGTGGTTCAACAGAATGCCCGGCTCAAGAGATCTCCCTCCCCGGTCACTCGCTGTGCTTGTTCCCGACCCTCCCAGGGGGAGGGTGAAGACAGTCTTTCTTTGCGTCGCCGTGCGAGACCTGTTTCTGATTCGTGTGATTCGCGAGTTTCGTGGGCAATCAATCTGGGGGCTCACTTCGTTCGTCCCCATCCACCCAACATATCCCTTCCTGTATTCCTGCCTTCCTTATTCAAAACCCTCTCTGCATTCGCGCGAGTTCTGTAAGAATCTATTTCGTGACTCTCCCTTCTTTGCGTCTTCGCGGCTTGGCGCGAATCGACATCACAGTCCTCACAGCGGCCCCTACGGTTTTTCACACACTGGCGGACAAGCCACACTTTCGAAATTTTGATTTGAGATTTTCGATTTTGGAAGTGGTGATCTACTTGTCTGTTTGAAAACGTCTGGCAACAAAGTGGTGTTAGGTGGGGCATGCGCTGTGTGCCTATCTCAGTTCAGCTATGCTTGCTTGCGCAACCGGCTCATAGAAGCGATCTTTGGTAATTTGATTATTGTATTTTGTACTTTGTTTTTTGTTCTTTGATCTTGGCGTCCGGAATGCAAAGCACCAAGTACAAAGAACCAAATACAAAATTCCCCATCTCCCGATCACCCCATCCCCCAATCTTCTGATGTGGTCTCACAACTGCGTACAAACCAAGCACAACGGACCATTCCCAAACAGCTGCGGAAAGCACATTTCATCCGTAGGGGAGTCGAAAGTGAGCAAAACCATCGGGTTTCGTGCGAAGATGAGAACTTTTGAAGTTGAGGTTTTGCAAAAAGCTCATCTTCCAAACTTTAAGGACTTACGACGAAATCAGCCGCATGTCTTCCAGACACGGAAAACACATTCTCACCAAACAGTGTGCAATAACAAATCCTGCGCGAGATGTGAACAATTGGATCAATACTGGTCGTTTTCCACTCGTGTTTTTGTATTTCGTATTGAGGTCTTTGCAAATTGCTCAATACGAAAACCCTCGGGATTCAGCCATCAGACAGTCTCGTTCCTTACAAACACGTAAGACAACTTTTCGCAGATTCTGAGGCCCGGAATATCGCGAACAACAGCCCATCATGGAACACAGATAAGCATCACTGTATGGTTTACCCGTCGTTTCCGAGCCGGTATGATGACGGCTCGTCAAACCATGACCACCAAACACCTTTCGCCGACCGGATCGATCCGAGCGGCTACAAATCCTCGACCGACACCATGAAAATCCACGAATATCAGGGAAAACAACTCCTGAAAGACTTCGGCGTTACCGTGCCGCGCGGAATTGTCGTCAAAAGTGCCGATGAAGCCTCCGTGGCGTATAAAACACTGGGCGGCGATCTGGCGGTCCTGAAATCGCAGATTCACGCCGGCGGTCGCGGCAAGGGGCGCTTCAAAGAGGATCAGGATCAGGCAGGTGTCGTGCTGGTCCGTTCCGCCGACGAAGCCTCCGAGAACGCAAAAAAGATGCTCGGCAACACGCTGGTCACCATCCAGACCGGCGAAGAAGGGAAGAAAGTCGGGACGCTGTATCTCGAAGAAGGACTCGACATCGACAAGGAGTTGTACCTCGCGGTCGTCATCGATCGAGAGATCGGCTCACCGATGCTGATCATCTCCTCGGAAGGGGGGATGGACATCGAAGAAGTCGCCGCCTCGACACCGGAAAAAATCCTGCACGAACCGTTCGATGCCGCCTACGGACTTCATACGTTTCAGGCGGTCAAACTGGCCTTCAAACTGGGGCTCGAAGGTCCGGCGGTCAAAAGTGCGGCCAAATTCCTGCCGAAGTTTTGCGACTTCTTTTTGAAGAACGATTGCGACATGGCGGAAATCAATCCGCTGGTGGTCACAAAATCAGGCGACATCATGCCGTTGGACTCGAAGATTTCCTTCGACAGCAACGCCCTGTTCCGTCACAAGAACTTTTCCGATCTGCGCGACCTGAAAGAAGAAGAACCGACGGAAGTTCGCGCTCAGGAAGCGGGACTCAGTTACGTCAAGCTGGACGGCAATATCGGCTGCCTGGTCAACGGAGCGGGACTGGCGATGTCCACCATGGACCTGATCAAACTGCACGGCGGCGAACCGGCCAACTTCCTCGACGTGGGAGGGGGCGCTAACGTCGATCAGGTGACCGAAGCGTTTCGAATCATTCTGGCGGACGACAACGTAAAAGCGGTGCTGGTCAATATTTTCGGCGGCATCATGAAGTGCGACACGATTGTGGAAGCGTTACTCGAAGCCTACGAGAAAGTCGGCATCACGGTCCCTCTGGTCGTTCGTCTGGAAGGAACCAACGTCGAGAAAGCCCGCGAAATGCTGGGGAACAGCGGACGCGACATCATCACCGCCACCGACCTGACCGACGCCGCCCAGAAAGTCGTCGCGACCTTGGGATGAGAACCGTGCGGGCTGCTGGTCAAACTAATTCCTAATTTCTAATTACTAAAAACTAATCGAACCATGAGCATCCTCGTCGACAAGAACACACGGATCATCACGCAGGGCATCACCGGGAACGCCGGCCTGTTTCACACTCAAAAATCGCGAGATTACGCTCGTGACGAATGCGGACGGACGGAAGACGTGTTCGTCGGCGGTGTGACTCCCGGCAAGGGAGGCACCGAGGTCGATGGATTTCCGGTCTTCAACACAGTCTCGGAAGCGCGTGAAAAAACGGGAGCGAATACCTCCCTGATTTTCGTTCCCCCGCCGTTCTGTGCGGATGCGATCATGGAGGCAGCCGACGCCGGTATCGAACTGATCGTCGCGATTACCGAAGGTGTCCCGGTCCTCGATATGGTCAAAGCGGCCGATTACCTCAAAGGGAAGAACTCCCGATTGATCGGCCCGAACTGTCCCGGTGTCATCACACCGGGTGTCGCTAAAATCGGCATTATGCCGGGTTACATTCACACTCCGGGATCGATCGGTCTGATTTCCAAGAGCGGCACGCTGACTTATGAAGCCGCCTGGCAACTGGGGAACGTCGGCCTGGGGCAATCGACCGCCATCGGAATCGGCGGCGATCCGATTATCGGCACCAAGTTCATCGACCTGCTGGAAATGTTCGAGAACGATCCCGACACCGAAGCGATGTTGATGATTGGCGAGATCGGCGGAAATCTGGAAATCGAAGCCGCCAAGTACATCAAGGAAAATATCTCCAAACCGGTCGCGGCATTCATCGCCGGCAAAACGGCCCCTCCCGGAAAACGGATGGGGCATGCCGGAGCGATTATCGCCGGCGGCAAAGGAACGGCGGCCGAGAAAATCGCCGCCCTGGAAGCAGCCGGTGTGGAAGTGGCGGAAAGTCCCGCCGACATGGGGGCTGCGGTCCAGAGAGCCTTACAGAAGTAGTTGACGAGAGAGTCCGTGACAACAGTTTTCCTCCCTCAGAGATGACTCGACGACATGCTCCACGGTCAAAAAGTTGTTGTAGTCCTGCCGGCTTACAAAGCCGGAAAAACGCTGGAGAAAACTGTTGCCGAAATCCCCCAAGACACGGTCGACGAGGTCTTGCTCGTCGACGATCACAGCACCGACGATACTGTTGAAGTAGCCCGGCAACTCGGTCTGAAAGTCTTCGTTCATCCGGAAAACCGGGGCTACGGCGGCAATCAGAAAACCTGTTATACGGAAGCTCTCCGACTCGATGCCGATATCGTGGTGATGCTCCATCCCGACTATCAGTACGATCCGCGGCTGGTTTCTGCCATGGCCGCCATGATCGCCTCGGGCATTTACGATGCGGTCCTCGGATCGCGAATTCTGGATGCCAGAGCTCTCCATGGGGGGATGCCGAAATACAAATACATCTTCAATCGAATGCTGACGGCGTTTCAAAATCTGTTACTCGGCTCGAAGCTTTCGGAGTTTCATACGGGATATCGCGCCTTCAGCAAACAAGTCCTTGAGACATTACCACTGCTCGCGAACTCTGATGATTTCGTCTTCGACAACCAGATGCTGACCCAGTGTAAAGCGTTCGGTTTCAACATGGGCGAAATCAGTTGTCCGACCAAATACTTCCCCGAAGCGAGTTCGATCAGTTTTGGAAGATCGGTGACTTACGGTCTGGGAGTGCTGAAAACGTCTCTTAAATACCGTTTTTGGAAGTGGAATATGTGCCGTTCACCCCTCTTCGAAGATGACCCGGCTCAGCGACTGACGACGAGGCTCGAAAATGACTCTGCAGACGATTCCTGAGATTCCTGTTCCAACGAGGAACGCATCTTGACTTCACTGGTGGAAAGCAGGATGCTGGTTATATCAGGGTCGCAAAGTTTGCGGCCTTCCCACCTTGTTTCCCAGCGGATGCGATCAACTTCTCCTGCCCGTTTGATCGCTCCGTCGTGATGTCAGGATTTTCCCATGCTGATTTCTCAACGATCTCCTCGTTATTTTCTGCTGTTGATTCTGCTCTCCATTTTCCCATTTTCCAACCTGCAACTGAACGGTCAGGAAAAACCGACCGCTGAAGAGATCGCCGCCTGGAAAACGGAAGCTGACAAATTTCAGTCCCTGGCGGCTGAACAATCGCAAACTCTGGAAACTCTCCAGCAGAAACTTCTGCAAGAACAACGGATGCTCTCCGAGCAGAAACGGAAATTGAAAGCCACCGAGGAAACAATCGCCAAGGCAGATGAAACGCTGAAACCTCTCCAGGAAGCCGTTACAAAAGCGGAAGCCGAACTCAAACCTCTCACAGAAGCCGCCACAAAAGCCAAAGCTGCTGCCGAGGCTGCAAAAGAGACCGATCAGGAAAAAGCGACTGCTGAGGCTGCGGCGAAAGCCAGTGCAGCGGAGGAAGCCGGACAGAAGAATCTAGCCGACGCTCAAACGGCCCTAGAAACGGCAAAGAAAAAGATTGAGGAAGCCAAAAACAGTCTTGAACCTCTCAAAGGGACGATCGCCAAAACGGCAGAGCAAATTGCCCAAACGGAAATGAACATCCAGGCCACACGCGAAAAACATGCGGAGTTGGTGAGTCAGGAAATCACAGTTCGCAAGCAATACCAGACGGCGTTGATCGACCAGGGGAAGCTGGTCTCGTTCACCCACGGAGTCGCTCCGATATTCGCCAAACGGTGCCTGGCGTGTCATAACGCCCGCACGGCGAAAGGGAGATTCAATATGGAAAACTACGCCTCGATCATGAAAGGGGGCGAGTCCGGGACGGTGGTCGATCCTGGGGAAGGAGATTTTTCCACGCTGTTTATCATGTGTGAAGATGGCTCAATGCCGAAAGATGCGGATCCTCTTTCAGCGGATGAGTTGGCCTCAATCAAGAAGTGGATCAATACGGGAGCTATCCTCGATGCCGGTATTTCCCCTGCGGCGGAATTGATCACCGTCATCCCGAAAGAACCGCAACCTGCACCTCCCGAGTCGTACCGAGTCACATTGCCGATTACCGCGTTGGCGTTTTCTCCCGACGGCAAACAACTTGCCAGTTCGGGATACCACGAAGTCTTATTGTGGAATGCTGACAATGGTGAACTACTTCAGCGCATCACGAACCTGGCCGAAAGAATCTATGATATCGAATTCAGTCCCGACGGGACGCGGATCGCGGTAGCCGCGGGAACCCCCGCTCAAATCGGCGAGGCCAAAGTCTTCGACGTCGCCAGCGGCAAGCTCCTGGCGGATCTTGTCCGCACGGGTGACTCCGTCTTTTCGGTCTCTTTCAGCCCCGATGGATCGAGACTCGCCATCGGTTGCGCCGATCGATCGATTCGAATTTACGACACCCAGACGTATTCGGAACAACTGATGGTGGAAGATCACGCTGACTGGGTCCAAGACGTCAGTTGGTCCCCGGACGGCACCAAACTTGTTTCAGCCTCACGCGACAAAACGGCTAAAATCTTCGACGCCCAAACGGGTGACTCGCTGGTCACATTCAATACTCACAACAATACCGTTCACAGCGTCGTCTTCACGCCCGACGGCAAACAAATCGTCTCTAGTGGAGCAGACCGACAACTCCGCGTCTGGAACGTCGCTGACGCAAAACAGGTGCGAAACATCGGCGGCTTCGCTGACGATATTTTTGAAGTCGTTATGACGGAAGACGGAGACGTGTTCAGCGTCTCGGCTGACAAAAACGCACGCCGACACACTGTCTCCAACGGCAAAGCCATCAAAGCCTATTCAGGACATACCGACTGGGTCTATGCCTTAGCGCGACATCCCGAAACCAAACGAATCGCCACCGGAACTTACGATGGTCGTATTCGCATCTGGGATGAAACGGAAGCGAAAGTCCTGTTGGAATGGACTGCCGCTCCCGGTTTCACAACACCTTGACGAACCAGCCACCCATCGAGATCTGGGAGACTAATTCAATGAGATCTTCATCGTCCGGTAATCTTGCGGCACATACTCAATCTCATTTGTAATTTCGTTTCGTTGAAGACAGGCATACTCTTCCGGCGTAAATCCGGCGTAGAAGACTTCCTCATAGGAAACCAACGAAGGGGCAAGAGCGTGCTGAAAATCGATCGGTAATAATTCAAACGAGATGGCCGCGAGTGCGATCCCAAACAACGGTTTGAATAAAGTAAAATTTCCTTTTGACTTCGGGGAACGTATTTTCGTTCCAGGAGAGTTTGAAAAACTCATTTGATCCTCTTCTAGTTGAAAATGGATCCGCCCGGATTCCTTTCCGAACGCGTATTACAGGGCAGGCGAGGCGATCAAGGGAGGTCGTTGTGATCATGCTCTGTAATCAGGCGGGCAACTTAGTTGGTTTTTAGAAAAAGCAAGACGCGTGCCAAGCCTAAGGCAGGATGCGATTTCGATTCCACTTTGACAAAATCTCTCCTCGCCGATTGCACACAGATTATGCATCATTGCCTTGAGGCGATATTTACAGGTTCAATTTTGCTCTGCTGATGCGCAACCGATTCCGGATCGGGTGTCAAACTTTGGTAAAGCGAGGCTCATAATTCTGTGAAGGCACAGGAAACGCTGAGGTCGCTTAAT
The DNA here is from genome assembly GCA_014762625.1 of Planctomycetaceae bacterium. GTDB lineage: Bacteria > Planctomycetota > Planctomycetia > Planctomycetales > Planctomycetaceae > JABURQ01. Next base: position 12,753 of record JABURQ010000070.1, read on the forward strand.
CGCTAAGCAAAGAATCGCCCTCTGAATTCGCAAAGGTTGACCACTTCAACGTCATCGCCGTAGAGAGCTGACAATTTCCTCTGGAGCCGATTGTCAGGATGACTTATAAAGTCTGATGAAAGGAATGCACTATGCACTGGTTCGCGATTTTCGGCTTCATCACGGCAGTGATCGGCACCGCTATGATTCTCTGGCGAGTGCCTTGTGCTGGCGCCTCCTGCGAACTCTCTCCGATACTTGACAATGTGTCTGAAGTCAGAAGCGACGCAGGCCACAAGCCTCCTCAGTTGGTGGAATCGATGAGAGCTTGTCAGACCACTCTGGAAGAACTGCAGCAGCAAAAACAGCAACTTGATTACAGGCTGCAAAAACTCGACGAAATGATTGAAGCATCCGATCGGGAAATTATTCGGTTCCAAGAACAAGTTTCACTCATGGAACAACTGCGGTCAACGGAAATCACGGATTCTGAGAAAGATATGTTGAGTTGGTTGCGCGCCGGAGGATACCCGCCCGAAGAGATCGCCCGGCTGACTGCTCGTACTCTGGAAGATTATGATCGATCGGCCTGACCGGAAGACGGTGAAAACGGTTTTCCAAAAACTCGTTTTCGACGGTTCAAGAAGAGGGTTCAATGACTCCTTTTTTGAGAATAAGATTCCCATAAAGAGCCGTTTCACCCGTCGCAACAATCGCGTAAGCAGCCCGAGCTCGCTGGTAGAACGCAAAACGTTCGATGGCCTCGACACCCACTTGACGCCCCTCCGCTTCATCCATCGCTTGCCGGTATGTTCTCCACACAGGAGGCTCTTCAGCCGTCTCATCCACGGGCTGCATCACTAATGCGGGACTCTCCACAAAAGTATCCAGCGGAAACAACTCCAATATTGCGGCTAACAAGACGGGTATGGAATGTCCATCCGCACGAACCAATCGCGACGCATGAGAAGCCGCCGGAAAATTGGCGTCTGCCAGAACGATCTCGTCACCATGCCCCATTTCTGCGAGTGTTTTGAGAAGTTCGGGAGAGAGTAGAGGAGAGACATTTTTAAGCATGATTATCTCCGCGAAGAATCTATCTTTGACAGGATCTCACTCGGCAACCTAGCGAATTTTCCGCCATAGAGACAGAATTATCCGTGGTCATGGTGATGACCGTCACCATGGTCATGGTCATGATCGTGACTGTGATCGTGTTCGTGTTCGTGAGTAGAGTGATCGGAAACGGTGAAATTTTCTTCGTTGTCGTTGTCGTTGTCGTTGTCGTTGTCGTTGTGATTGATCCCACCAAACAGAAAAGCAGCTTCCGCCGATCGATACACATCCAGCAACGAGACGCCGGAACTCTCGGCCAACTCCGCACAGGAATCAAATTCCGGTGTGAATCGTGCGGCTTCTACATCTCGCCAGCCGATTTTTCCCATTACGTTTCCCCACGGAGTCGTTACGGAAATCTGCTCACGTCTACGAACTGAGCGCTGAATCGATCGCCGACGAATTCCCAATGTTCCTGTTTCCTGGAACAGAATCCCTTCGAGACGCTCTACATCCACTGGTGACGCAATAACCGATATCATCACACCAGGCCGGTCCTTTTTCATCTGGACTGATGTCGTGTAGACATCTAGCGCTCCTGCCTCCATCAATTGTTTGCGTGTATAGCCGAGTATTTCTCCCGAGACGTCATCCAAGTTCGTCTCCAGCAAAGTCACTTCTTCGAGTTCTTTCTCTGGCGCCAACTCACCCAAAATCAGCCTCAGCATGTTCGCGCGTCCCGACAGATCGCGACTCCCGGCACCGTAACCAATGCGATCGATCATGAGCGGTGGCAAGCCGGGGCGAAATTCATCCACCATCGCTTTCACAATGGCAGCCCCGGTCGGAGTGGTTAACTCGGCTTGAACATCCACATCAATGAGCGGAATTCCCTTGAGAATTTCGGCTGTAGCTGGTGCAGGGATGGTACAAACGCCGTGAGCAATCTTAATTCTTCCATGCCCCGTCGGAATCTGACTGCAATAAACGCGATCCACTCCCAATAAAGAAAATCCAACCGCCGCCCCAACAATGTCGGCGATAGAGTCAACAGCTCCCACTTCGTGAAAATGAACGTCTTCCAGCGTCATCCCGTGGACGTGGGCTTCGGCGACACCAATGGCCTGAAAAATTTCGAGGGCGGTCTCTTTCTGAATGGCAGTCAAAACGTCCGAAGACTCGATCATTTGACGGATATCGGAAAGATGTCGATGCGCATGCTGGGGAGGATGATCGATGAAAACTTGAGTTGCACGGAAACCGCACTTGTTCGTTTGGGCAATACGTAACTCCACGCCCGGGATTCCTAACGACGCGATAGCCTTTTGGATGTCCTCAGGATCGACTCCGGCATCGATTAATGCAGCCAAAGTCATGTCACCGGAAATCCCGGTGGCACAATCGAGATAGGCCACGATCATGTCGTGTTGCCTTTACACAGAAGGATTTGATTGAAAAGCTTTTGTCCGTCCGGCTTGTTTCCGCGAATCAGCCTTTGAACGCTCCCTGTTTGCGGGCAAGTTCGAGAGGTGAAAGTCCCGAGGTATCCTCATCAGAAGCCGTCTGCTCCTCAGCCTGCTGGGATTCTTCCACGTCTGACTCAGTCTCGGCCTTTTCTTCTTCAGCAGGAGCTTCTTCTTTCGTAGCCTCGCCTCCAGCTCCAGCTGCCCCTTGCTGGCGTGCCAACTCCAGCGGAGACAGCTTCTTGTCACCACCGGCTGCGGGAGGCTCACCCTCAGTTTCGGTTCCGCCTTTTCCAACAGCTCCCTGCTGCCGGGCCATCTCCAGAGGCGACATTCCCTCTGACGGTTTGGCCGACTTGGCTTCTGCCCCTGCGGCTCCCTGGGCTCGTGCAGCTTCCAAAGGGCTCATGCCGCCGGTGGCTTTCTTGGGGGCAGCCTTGGCTTTGGGAGCGGCTTTTTTCTCTTCCTTCTCCGGTTCCTCCTTCGGGAGCGGTTCATCGACAACCTTCAGGAACGCCGGATCGATGTCGTACCAGGAGATGTCAACCGGATTATCAAACTGAACCAGCACACGGCAGTTCATATTGACCGTTTTGACCTTGCCGGTCAGACCGGAGAAACGCCGCAGCTCGGGTACGTCTCCTTTGACAACGACCCATTGATCCGTCAATTCTCGTTTGAGCTGTTCTGCACGTTCGATCAACATCATCTCACATACGCCTTTGGAAAGCTGCGAATGTTTGGAAAGTCCAACCCGACGCTCGACTTATCGTATTTATTCTCGACAATTTCACGACTGAATTCAAGGCAGGTCAGAGGCCCTTTAGCGTTGGTAAATCGGTAGAAACTGATATTCAACCGCGAGTCCGAGCACCGCCATACTTGTGCAGTAGATTTTTCCCATATTTCGCTCACTCCCGAAACTGGAATCCCAGCTTCCATCAAGATTTTGCGAGGTGGTGAGCTGATCGACCAGATCGTCACGTGTCTGCTCCCAATGTTTGCCACCGACTTTGAACATCCCCACCGAACAGTAGTAAACTCCGTAGTAGTAGTAATTGCTGTGCGGACGTAGTGGGTTGTTCAGCAGAAAATCGGCCCCCGCCAGAGTTTCTTCCGCTTTGTGGCGTCCGCATATTTCCAGGCACAGGATACCGGTTCCCGTACGTGTCGGAGTCGGTCCGTTACTGGGCTGATAGCCGAATCCTCCCCGAGCCCCCGTTGCGCAATTTTTGACGTATTCTACCGCCTGATCGATATTATCAGCAGGAACATCCATCCCGATATTTTTGGACGCTCTGAGAGCCAGTAGCTGCCAACCGGTCACGGAAAGGTCCGCATCGCGGCTGGTCGGTTCGTAGCGCCATCCCCCCGCATGACGATTTCCCTTGGGAACGTTTTGAGCAGCCAGAATCAAGGCGATGGCTTTGGTGAGCACCTCTCGGCATTTTCGCGCATCATCCTTTCCTAACATCCCGATCACTTCAGCCAACATCAGCGAACTGATGCCGTGGCTGTACATCGGACCGTGACTTTTCTTTCGAATCAACAACCCATTTTGTTGTTGCTGATCCATGACCCAGCGAATCCCCTTCAATATTTGATCGCCGTAGGGACCTTCACCGGGCACGTGACCGGCCGCCATGAACGACATCACCGCCAATGAAGTGGCAGCCGTCGATTCACCGTAAGCTTGAACGACCCAGGAACCGTTTTCTCGCTGCTGCGAGGAAAGATACTTCAAAGCTCGAACGATCGCTTCATCAACTTCCGATTCCTGCAGTTCCCGATCTTCCTCGGCCGCCAATCTCGTATCGTCTCCACCCCACGAAACAATCAGCGTGGCGATGATCAGAATTCCACACAAACCGGAATAAATCTCCGGATACTGTCCGGCGGATAGTCGCATGACTCTCCTTCTATTCATTGGGAGTCGGGGGAGTTCGTATAGTCGACTGCTCGCGTGCAATCGACTCGAAATATCGCTTGATGAGAGGAGCATATTCAGGATTGGGATTCTTCTGGCGACTTTGCAAAATCTCCGTTTGAAGCTTGCCCGGCAGCTCTCCCCAATTCCGTTTTTTCAAACGTTCTAACTCAACCTCAATTTGTTCGATGTCTACACCAGCCTTGGGCTGAGCGAGCTGTTGATTGTTCTCCTGATTGCTCTGGGAGGATTGAGCGTCTGATTCCGATTGTTGTTGACCTTGCGAAGACTGAGAAGGCTGCATCTGATTAGCAGCCGATTGCAACTGCTGAGCAGCCTTTTGCAGTTCCTGAGCAGACTGCTGTAGTGGGGATGGTTGCATTCCCTGAGGACGCTGGCGCGATTCTCCGTTGGCATTCGATGCATTCGGTGGTGTTCCATCCTGAGTCTGACTCTTTTGAGAATCGGAAGATGCCTCTGACGAAGATTCCGGACTCGGAGGAGGAGTTGACTGCCCTATCTGAGATTTCCCAGCCTGCTGCATGAACTGCTGAGCCTGTTGCAAATTCTGAAAGGCATCTGTCACTTGTTGTCCCACTTCCTGGGGGACGGGCGACTCAGCAATCATTTGGGGATCGACCCACTCAGCCGCTTGCCTCAAGTTCTGTGCCGCTTGCTGAGCTTGCCGACTGGCCTGCTGTGGATTTGCCGATTGTCGATTTTGCTGAGAGCGACGCATCTCCTGGGAAGCTTGTGAAGTCGATTGCCCCGCTTGTTGTGCCTGATTCGATTCCTGCTCTAATTGGAACGGTTCTGACTGCAACTTCTGAGCAGAAAGGTCAAATTTCCCGGCGAGTTGCTGACTCCGTTCCGTCATTTGAGCCTGGGCCTGATGTTGTGCGGCTTGCCGTGACACCGGGTTTTGCGACAACTCCCGAAGCTCCCGTGCCAGGTCAGCCTGACGGGCTGCCAGGTCACCAGCATTTCGAGCCATCTGTTGCGTCGGCGGATTGTCAGCAGCAAGTTCAGCCAACTGCTGGGAAGTTTTCGCAGAATTTTCTCCAGACTGAGCTGATTCCGCAACCATTCCCGCTTCGAGTTTCTGAGCCGCTTCATCCGCTTCGCGCGCCGCCTGGATGGCCCGTTGAGAGATCTCGGCATTCGGACCTCCTTGGCGAACCGTGTCAATGGCCAGTTTGGCGGATTGTTCGGCTAACATATTCTGGCGTTTTTGAATTTCGGCAAATTGCTCGAGAGCCGCCGCTTGTTCTTCGGGTGTTCCGACTTGTTGAGCGGCTTGCTGTTGGGTCTGTTGCGAGAGTTGCTGCTGGCGGTTTGCCAACTGACGTAACTGTTCCACCACCTCTTTGCGACTCATTGATTCTCGGGCGTTCGCCCTCTCCGTAGCCATCGCCTGAGCCTTGGAAGCGATCTGATCGAGAGCGGCTTGAGCCTGCTGCTGATTGAAAGTGGCCTCCGCGAGCTGTTCAGTGGCCAATTGCTGTTCGGATCGTTGAAGATGCTGCATGGCATCCTGTTGGGGAAATCGACCAATTTCTTTCGGGAGAGCCTCAACCTGCTGCATTACTTCCTGCTGTTGTTTTTGAAGCTGCTGACGTTTCTGCTCCACTCCCTTCTGCTGAGGATTCGCCGCCAGTCGTTCGGTCTCTTTTCGTAGTTTACCCAGATCATTCGACAGGTCGGCTGCTTTCCTCGCCACCTCCGCGGAATTAGCGGCCGCCTCCGGTGGTGTTTGGGAGGGCAGGTCTGAAGGGAGCTGTTCCGCAAGTTGATTCAATTGGCGGGCCGCCTGGTCGGACGCCTGAATTGCCTGTTCCGATTCTCGGCTTTGAAGATCCCGAGCCGATTGCGAAATTGACTCAGACGCCGCCTTTTGTTGTTCAACTTGTTCTTCAGGAAGGCTCAGATCATCGAGTGCCTGCCGAATCGCTTCCTGACGTTTCGCAAATTGACGATTTTGGGATGCCTCATCTTCCGTGAGCGCGGGGGGATTCTGCCGGGCCTTTTTCATTTCTTTCGCGAGCTGTTGTTCTCGTTGTGCCAACTGCTGAATGGCGGTTTTCGGATCAT
>JABURQ010000044.1 GCA_014762625.1 Planctomycetaceae bacterium
TATAAGGAACAATCTATATACAATCCAGGAACTGATACTGATGGCAACGGTTTCTATACTGGTCCAAGGTGCCCTCTAGGGATTTTGCTAGGAATATAGATGCTCTAATTGCAATCTATATTGTTGTGTCATAGAGGGAATTCATGTGTTGTGGTTGTAGATAAAATCTAAATAAAAATGATGCACGTCAAGCTGTTGTCTTATGTCAGCCAAGCTGTTGTCTTATGTCAGTAGGTCTTTGTTGAGAGGTGTAATATGCCTGTGTTTGGTGAACAGTTACTTAAAAATTTGTCTGATAAACTGACTGATAAGTGGAAAGAGCTGCCAGAGTTCCAAGGCGAAAGAGGAAAATTGATTCTTGAGTCGAAGAACTTGCTGCGATCGGCTATTGAATTATTGGCATCTGTTGATGGTGACTTGAGAAACATTCTCACTCAAACAGCAGCAAACGCTGTTGAAGATATAATTGAATCCGTCGAAGAAAGAATTGAAAACTATCAAAGAAATTCTTCTTTGCAAATAGTTGATGGAGTACTGGGAAAGTTCACCTTGGAAAGGCTTTTTAAATCTAAAGGTTGTGCAGGAGCAAAAGAAGAAGATCCTTCGGCTCTGTCTGATGATGCAAATAATCGAATTGATTCGATGCCTGAACGAGGTTGGTATTTCTATTACGTTGAGAGCTTGCCAACAGTACCCGGGCCTGTCGATAACTATGGTCGCATATTGTTAGATACTGCTTGGATGATGTGGGGGCAGTACGCAGGCGTTAAGTCACAACCCGTTTCTAACAAGGCACTGGCAAACGTAATAATACGAGAAAAACCCCTTCATGGGCTAGTTTTGGGGCAAGCCCATGTTGGAAACCCATACGGAGGCTGGATATTAGAAATGGAGCTAGATTACCGTCCAGGCGAGTGGACTGAAAGAGAGTTTATGAACGCGGCTTGTCATGAAATTGGACATATCATAGGACTTCATCATTCCGCAAACCCGGCTGATTTAATGTATCCTATAATCCCTAGAGATATCTTTGGTCCTACTCTCAGAGACGGTAATAGAGCAAAGGCTTTACCTTGGCTAGGACCTCCTGTGTCGTGATTCCTCACAAAACCAACTGCAGCCAAATGGTGAAGTCAACCTTTTCTCAATTGAGTACGAGTGGGTTCTCTAGGTCACTGCGAGAATGTTCTAGCCTTTCAAGTGATGAGGGGCGGTAAAGAGGCTCATTCAGCTTCTCAAGATAATTCAAGCGATTCGTTTTCTGTCTATTTCGAGCTTCGCTTGCCGGTGCTTGAAAGATTCCGTTCGCTGATGAACTGGTGCCTGTGGTTTGGTCGTTGTCCGTGCAGGCATCGGTACAACTTTCGGCACCCTGTTCACAAGGTTGGCAAGCCTGACCTGGGACAAAGTTACGTTCGACATTCGTCCGGGCGAAACTGGTCTGACGTGGTGTCATTTTGTAACGAGCATGAATCACCACCGGCAGGTTATCCAATCCGACCGCCGGTTTCTTAGGTGGTGGACCCAAAGCGGATTCCTGTTCCGGTTTTGCACAACCGCAATTTTTCCCACCACCTGTTCTGGCTTGTTCCATCTTTTGAATTTTCTCGAGGACCTGAAGCTTGTGATAAGCATCGAGTTCTTTTTTATAAGCCTCTTCCATTTGAGCCTGCTGTTTTTCTAATGCTCGCAGCTCTCCAAAATCCAACCCAATCGATTCAATTTCCATCCCTTTTTCCAGAGTGATGGTGTAGTCGGTTTTGACAACTTCCTCGATGGTTCCTTGCGGCTCTTCCTGGGCTTTCGCTAAGGCTTTCTCTTTTTTCTCGTGGGCCTTTTTCGCCTCAGCAATGCGCGCTCGTCCTGCTTCCCAACGCCAGAACTCCGCCAGATTGCCGGCGACTTCCGATTTGGTACGTGCGATCGAACATCCCGACTGACAACTGACGACTATCAGCGGAAGCAAGCAAAGACAGATATTTTTGATGTTCAAGCGTGCCAGAAACATTTCGAACAATCCTTGTTCTTTAGATTTATCAGTTCTCTTAGAAAACCGAAGTTTCTTTCAACCGCATCCTAGGGTTGTGATGGAGGTATCGACCTGCTGAGAATTCCCCAATGAGATATTATGTACATTTATACTTGTAGCGGTTTTGTCGATAATGCCTGTCAGGCATCTCCTAGCGATAGCAGAAGACTTACCGACATGACGGTGTCATTATTGCCGTCAAAACACCCCGCGCAGCAGGATGTATCATTTTACTAAGAAACAACTTGCGGCGAATCAAGCATTCGCCGGAGCGGGGACGGCCGTTTCGAGACGTTGATAGGCGTCGCGGATCAGTTGCTCGGTTTCTTCCCAACCGATGCAGCCGTCGGTAATGGAAACGCCGTATTCGAGCCCTTCGGCTCCGCCGTTCAGTTTCTGGTTGCCGGGGTTCAGATTACTTTCGAGCATCAGGCCGATGATGTCTTTATTGCCGGCGATCCGCTGATCGATGACATTGTTCCAGACGACGTTTTGCTTCGTGTAATCCTTATTGGAGTTGGCGTGCGAGCAATCGACCATGAAGCGCGGGGAGAGCCCTTCCGAGTCGAGGATTTCGCGCGCTTTGGCGAGATGTTCGGCGGAGTAGTTGGGGCCGTCATAACCGCCGCGAAGGATCAGATGCCCCCACGGGTTGCCGGCGGTATTGACGATGCAGGTGTTGCCTTCGGAATCGATCCCCAGAAAACTGTGCTGAGTTTTCGAGGCGTGCATGGCGTTGGTGGCGACGTCGAGGCTGCCATCCGTTCCGTTCTTGTAGCCGACCGGCATCGACAATCCGCTCGCCATCTGGCGGTGCGTCGGAGATTCGGTCGTACGGGCTCCGATGGAAGCGAGCGTGATCAGGTCGGCGATGTACTGCGGCGTGATCGGTTCGAGCATCTCGGTCGCAGCCGGCAATCCCATCTCGTTGATGTCGATGAGAATATCGCGGGCCATTTCCAACCCCTTCGGAATATCGAAGGTATCGTTGAGATGCGGGTCGTTGATCAAACCTTTCCAGCCGACAGTCGTACGAGGTTTCTCAAAATAGACTCGCATCACGATTTTGAGGCGATCTTTGACCTGTTCCGCGAGTTGGCTCAAGCGTTTCGCGTATTCGACTGCGGATTCCTTCAAATGGATGGAACAGGGCCCGACGACCACGATTAAGCGTTCATCCTCGCCGGAGAGAATTTTTTTGATCTCTTCGCGTCCCTCGACCACCGTATCGATGACGGTCTGGCTGAGCTCCCGCTTGGATTTGAGTTCGTTCGGCGAAATCAGCGGAATGGTGCTGAGGACATTGATATCTTGTGTGGGCTGCATGATGGAAACGAATTCTGAGTGGTGTGCGTCTCAGCGCATCTGGAAGGAAGGAGTTTTCGCGAAACTATTATTCTAGCTTGCAGGGCGGATTCGGGCAAACCACCTCACTCGACTCTTTCGCTCCAAAGTGGTTTGCAGATCCCGAGGCGGTTGGAGTATCTTATTGCGGAACAACCGCGCTGACCGCCAATCCGGGCTTGATAACTTGCAAGTGGTCTGGATTTCACGCCTTACAACGATATGTCTTCCATGAAAACCATCCAAAAGCTGCTCGTCGCCAACCGAAGTGAAATCGCCATTCGCGTCTTCCGCAGCGCGACGGAACTCGGAATCCGGACCGTCGCCGTCTATGCCTACGAAGATCGTTACGCCTTGCATCGATTTAAGGCCGACGAAGCGTACCAGATCGGCGAACCGGGCGAGCCGATCAAATCGTATTTGAACATTCCGGCGCTGATGCAGATTTGCCGGGAGCACGGCGTAGACGCCATTCATCCCGGTTACGGATTCATGTCCGAAAATCCGGAGCTGGCGAAAGCGTGCGAAGAAAACGGGATAGTCTTTGTCGGACCGACCATCGACACGCTCCAAAGGCTCGGGGACAAAACCTCGGCTCGAAAAATCGCCAAAGCGGCCGAGGTACCAGTCCTGGGGGGGACCGACGACGCGATCACCGACGTCTCCGCCGGTCGCAAGCAGGCCAACGCCCTCGGTTACCCGATCATTTTGAAAGCGGCCCACGGCGGCGGCGGTCGCGGGATGCGCGTCGTTCGTAGCGAAGATGAATTTGATTCCGCCTTCGAGCAGGCGACGCGCGAAGCGCTGACCGCGTTCGGCAGCGGCGATGTGTTCGTCGAAAAATTCATTGAAAATGCGCGACATATCGAAGTCCAGCTTCTCGGCGACACGCACGGCAATCTGGTTCATTTGTGGGAACGGGATTGTTCGGTACAGCGACGACACCAGAAGGTGATCGAGATCGCTCCCGCCCCGAATCTCGATCCCCAAGTGCGTCAGTCGCTGTGCGATGCGGCGATCAAGATCGGACAACAGGTCAACTACCAGAACGCGGGAACCGTCGAGTTCCTCGTCGATGCCGACACCAACCAGTTCTTCTTCATCGAAGTGAACCCGCGAATTCAGGTCGAACACACCGTCACCGAAGAAGTCACCGGGGTCGATGTCGTCAAGTCGCAGATCATGGTGGCCCAGGGATTGAAACTTTCCGAGGATGACATCGGACTCGGCGATCAGGACGCCATCAAAACTAACGGCTTCGCCATGCAGTGTCGGATCACGACCGAAGACCCGGCCAATAACTTTATGCCGGACTACGGCCGCGTGATGCACTATCGCTCTGCGGGCGGAGCGGGGGTTCGTCTCGATGCGGGCTCCGCCTTCTCGGGAGCCGTCGTTAATCCCTATTACGATTCGATGCTGGTCAAACTGACCGCACGAGGGCGACGCTTCTCCGACGCGATCCAGCGTTCGAAACGGTGTCTGATGGAGTTCCGCATTCGCGGTGTGAAAACCAATATTCCATTTCTCCTTCAGGTTCTCGAACACCCGACGTTCATCGAGGGAAAGTGTACCACGCGGTTCATCGATCAAACGCCGTCGTTGTTCGATCTTCCCGTTCGAAAAAACCGGGCCACCAAACTGCTCACGTTCCTGGGAGACGTGATCGTCAACGGCAACGAGCTGGTCAAAGGCCGGGCGGTCGCCACGCGTCGGGATCCCGCTCCGCTGCCGGAATACGATCACCTGGGACCGCTGCCGGAAGGAACGCGCGACAAGCTCAAGGAACTCGGTCCCGAGAAATTCGCCCAATGGGTCAAGGAACAGAAGCGAATCTTCATCACCGACACCACGTTCCGCGACGCTCACCAGTCGCTGCATGCGACCCGTTTCCGGACTCACGATCTCTTAAACGTCTCGGAAGCGTATGCCCGTCTGGCTCCGAATCTGTTCTCGCTGGAAATGTGGGGGGGAGCGACATTCGATTCCTCCATGCGATTCCTCAAAGAAGACCCGTGGGAACGGTTGGCCTTAATTCGGGAAAAAGTTCCCAATATCCTGTTGCAGATGTTGCTGCGAGCCTCGAACGCCGTCGGCTATACCAACTATCCGGATAACGTCGTCCGAGCGTTCGTGAAGGAGACGGCCGACGCAGGACTCGACGTCTTCCGCGTGTTCGACGCCCTCAACTGGATCCCCAATATGAAAGTGGCGATGGACGCCGTTCTCGAAACGGGGGCGATCTGCGAAGCGTCGATCTGCTACACCGGCGACATCATCAATCCCCAGCGGACGAAGTACGATTTGAAGTATTACGTCAATCTCGCCAAAGAGCTCGAAAATATGGGAGCCCACATCCTGGCGATTAAGGACATGGCGGGATTGTGCAAACCGGACGCCGCTCATCTGCTCATCAAAACACTGAAACAGGAAGTCGGGATTCCGATTCACTTCCACACCCACGACACCGCCGGCATTCAGGCCGCTTCGATCCTGAAAGGGGCCGAAGTCGATCTGGATATTGCCGACGCGGCGATGGCGCCGATGTCGGGGAATACGTCGCAACCGAATCTGAATACGCTGGTGGCGTCGCTCGAATTTACCGATCGCAAAACGGAACTCAGCCAGGACTCGCTCGACGATATCGCCGAATACTGGCGCTGCACGCGCGAGTTTTACGCTCCGTTTGAAGCGAGCGTGCTCCCCTCGACCGCCGACCTCTACAATCACGAAATGCCGGGCGGTCAGTACACCAACCTCTTCGCTCAGGCACAGGCACTGGGGCTCGCCGATCGCTGGTCGGAAGTCTGCAAGGTTTACGCCGACTGCAACCAGTTGCTCGGTGACATCGTAAAAGTGACCCCCACCTCGAAAGCGGTCGGTGACCTGGCGCTGTTCCTCGTCGCGAATGACATGTCGACCGACGACGTCCTCGATGATTCCAAGGAACTCGCCTATCCCGAATCGGTCATCGATCTGGTCGGCGGGATGATGGGACAACCCCCCGGTGGCTTTCCCGAAAACGTCATCAAAAAAGTGGTCCGCGATCGCGAACCGATCACCGGTCGTCCGGGAGAATCGCTCCCCGCCGCCGATTTCACTGCCGCTGGCAAAGAGGTCGAGAAGTTCCTCGGACGCGAGCCGACCCGACGCGAAATCGTCACTTACCTGCTGTACCCGAAAGTGTATCAGGACTTCGTCGAGCATTACAAAAAGTTCGGCAACGTTAGCGGCATCCCAACGCCGTACTTCTTCTTCGGACAACTCCCGGGCGAGGAATTCGCCGTCGATATCGAAGAAGGCAAGACGCTGATCGTGAAATTCCTGACGGTCAGCGAAGGTCACGCCGACGGGCATCGGACCGTCTTCTTCGAACTCAACGGCCAACCTCGCGACGCCTCGGTCCTCGACAAGTCGCTCGAAACCGAGTCGCTGGCCCGCGTCAAAGCCGACATGGGCAACCCCGATCATATCGGCTCGACCATGCCCGGCATGGTGGTGACGGTCGCCGTCCAGGAAGGGGACAAGATCACCAAAGGCCAGAAACTGCTGACGCTCGAAGCGATGAAGATGGAAACCACGATCAACGCCGAACGTGACGCCACCGTCACCAAAGTGCATGTGGCTCCCGGCCTGCAGGTCGAGACGGGCGATTTGATGATCGAACTGGAATAGTCATCGTGTCGGGTCACGAACCTTTGTCGTCGGACGATCTCGCGGAACTGGTCCGTGAGACCTTTCTGCGGGATGTTTTACGATTCGATGAGACCGATTCGACCAACACCCAGGCTCTCGCGCTCATTGCGGCAGGAGAAACTCTCGAAACCCCTCACCTCATCTACGCCGAATCCCAAACGGGAGGCCGCGGTCGCGGCGGCAACGTCTGGTGGTCGCAACCGGGGAGCCTGACGTTTTCGGTCATCGTCAACGCCGCCGAACTTGGCATCTCTCCCGAACAACAACCGCAACTTTCCCTCCTCACCGGCATCTCGTTATTACGAACCGGACAAGCCATTCTTCCGCGGGCCGACTTCGCCGTCAAATGGCCCAACGACGTCTATCTCTCGGGTCGCAAGCTGGCCGGTATCCTGACGGAAGTCCCGCCGCAATCGTTTCAGCATGCGGTCATCGGCGTCGGCCTGAACGTGAATAACGAGTTCCATTCCGCTCCCGCTGAACTTCAACACACGGGCATTTCGCTCGCCGACCTTTCCGGACGTCCGCATTCACGCCGCGAGATCCTGAAACAGTTTCTGCAACATCTGGACGCGCTGTTCCAGTCTCTCTCTCGAGGGGAACCGGTTCTCGAAGAGTGGCCCGAGCATTGCCTGCTGACCGGCAAGACCGTCACAATTCAGGCCGGACCGAACGAAGTTCGCGGCGTCTGCCGCGGCATCGACGAGTCGGGCGCGCTGCTGGTGGAAACCCGAGACGGCCTGGAAACAATGCTGGGAGGCGTGGTGGCGCGTTGGGAGTGAGAGAATCGGGAAACGGGATTCAGGAGACAGATATTAGTGATGTGACCTCCCTGTTTTTCGCTAGTTGCTAATTGCCAGTTTCTAGTTTCTTCTTGGCAACTGACCACGAACCACTGACGACTAACAAAAATCTAAATTGCCAAAGATCGAACCTCGAACGCTAACTCTGGTACGCAGGAAACGGCGAGGTCAAATTTGTAGGGTCCGCTGTGAGGACCGTTGTGTTTGACGCAAAGTCAATGAGACGCTGAGAAACGCAAAGTAAGTAATGAACACGGTTGATACAAAATCGGAAACTCACGGAAGAAAGTGTACCTAGACTTATCACCATCGAAGACTACTCAACACTTGCACGATCAGGATGTGATTTCCTGTGAGTTCGCCACCAGGCGGATTGTCCGGGCATCGATGAAGGTGCAGAGGAATGTGACCCGACTCACCGGCGAGAGCGGTGTGAAAAAATCCACCGCAATCCCGTTCGGCTATTTTCCGACAGATTTCTTGGCGGTATTGTTGATCGCGGCTTGCTCATCTGAGGTGATTAAGCCAGCTTTCTCCAGTTCGCGTGACAGCTTGCGTACATCGCTAAGAAACTTTCCATCGCTGGGAGCGCTGGCTGAGAATTCTGTAATCGTTTTGGTGATTGTGGAACCTTCGTATTCGAAGTCTTCGACGCCCGTATTGAGACCGCCAATGATGATCGTCGTCGGGACCGGGACGAAAGTATCGACGCTGTAGAACGCTTCGGAGGTGACCCCGAAAACGCTGTCCCAATCACGAATAATGACTATCGGTTCGTCCCCTGCGAGTGGATTCCAGTCGGTCAATTCAGCCAGTCCGTCCGAATCGGGATTATTATAGATCCTGCTGGACAGCAGGATATCTTTCGACCAGCCATTTCCAGAGATGTAATTCCGGACTGTCCCGCGTTGAACGGAATCGTACTGATCATCGATCAGGAAGTAATCCTCTATCGTGAGAAATGTCGTTCCACCGTCGATCGTATTTCCCGTCATGTATCCGCTGTTGGTAACTCCATCGATGGTCGCATCGGGATTCCTCCACTGGCCATATTGGCCGAACTTATCGTAATCGCTCACATCATTAAGAATGATCGGCGCTGCCTCATAGTTGATCGTGATGGTCCCCTGCACGGCTGTCCCGAACTGCTCTACATTCGGCCCCCGAGTGAACAAGAGCGTTGCGGAATACTCATATTCGGTCACCTGAGCTTGAGTTTCAGCAGTAAACATCGGGGTCAACACAAGTAAGAAAAGCAAGAGGGGTCGTAAGCCTAGCATCGAGTCTCCTCCGCGCTGAGGATAAAATGATGAGAAACGCGGCAATGAGCATCACCGCCCTAGATAATGATCTCAAGCTAAGCGTCTATACCTCTGGTTGTCAATATGAATTTTAAATGCACCAAGAGGATCTTTGTCAGCCACAGCCTGACCTACTGGACTTATTGCCGGTTAGTTCGAAGTTTAAAACACAATAGGCTTTTGCACGGACAATAAGCATTCTATCAATTCGGACACCTGATTGAAAAATGTAGCAATGTGATGCTGGTATTTAGCGTTGCTACACCTCAGGGTCCTTAGTGAAGGTAATTCCTGTTGCAACTCGCGAACTTGATCAATACTCAAGAAATCACCGCGGGGTGGCCCAGCCGCACTCGGCTGGGTCGCGTATGCGACAAGAATCAGACATCATCATTCAGTCAAGTCAGGCAGATCAAGAACAGTTCGCACCCGCAGGATGGGGAGATTCTTGTGACTGACATCACCCAACCGATCTATCGATCGGTTCGGGCCACCCTGCGGTACTGGGCTCTTTCCATTCATCTTCGAGCATGGCATAAATGTAGTCGTCAATCCACTTACCCTCTACAAGATTCGCATGCACAAAATGTGCCTCGCGACGCATGCCGACACGTTCCATTAAACGCCACGATTGCTCGTTGCGCGCATCAACACCTGCGATGATTCGATGTAAATTCAGTCGCGTAAATCCATAACCAAGCGCCGCATGGACGGTTTTTGTGGCGAATCCGTGACCCGAAAACAAAGGATTGAAGGTAAAGCCGATTTCACCTTGTCGATCCTGCACACTGTTTATGGTGATTTGACAGTCTCCGATCACCTTCTTCTCAGCGAGAAGTACTGCGACCAGAACGAATGGGACACCTGGATCTCCGACAAACACGTCCGATTGCGAATACACGAATTGTTCGACTTGCTCCATCGTCCATGGTGTAAAGAACTGATATCGAGCAACATCGGGATTGGAGTAGATTTCGAAAAGGTCTGTCGCGTCACTATATTCCAATCGCCGCAGCATTAAATCATCTACTTCGATCGGCAGTCCGTCATCGTTAGTCATGAGTCGAGGTCTCTCAGGCACAAACCGGGAAAGCAAGTCACAACGTGACCAGAAACTTATAACAAAATCGTGCAATCAAGTGAGGCAGACCAAGAACAGTTCACACCCGCACGAACTCTTATTCCTGACGGCACTCGACCAAAATCAATTTTGGACGGGCCACACTGTGGACTAGTGCTTTGCCCGGCAATTCATTCTTCATCTCGATAAGGCTGTTTGGCCTCATAGGCTGCCAACTGGGTCTGCATCTGTGTTGTTCGTTCGCGTCGGCGTTTTGCAGCCTGTTCGTTTTTCGGTTCCGGCAAGTCCTCCAGTTGCTGAAGCGCCCGTTTCTGAGCGGCCACCGCCTCATCAAACTCGCCGATTTCCGCGTAAGCTGCGGCCAGTGTCTTCCGATCTTTGGTCTTTTTGGCCAGTTTCAAAGCCAATGGGCCGTCTCGGTATTTCGCCTCCGGGCAGGTGGCGAGTTGCCACGCCCAGGCATTCAACAGATTCGGGTCATCCGGGGTTCGATCATACGCCGCCGCAAAATCAGCATGGGCTTGGGCGTATTTCTTGAGTTCGTGATAGGCACACGCCCGGCGGTATCGAACCATTCTGATTTCCGGATCCAGACGCAACGCCGCCGTATAGTCATCAGCCGCTTGCAGTTGATCGTTTTTATGCCACTGGTAAATCCGTCCGCGGTAGTGATAGGCATGTGCGCGGGCCTCATTGGCAGACACCCAAACCGCCGCCTGTCCAATCGTATCTGCTACTGGCTTGGTTGTCACATTATTTTCTGTGTGACGGGTGGTGTATGTTTGCGGGTACGAACTTCCCCTGGACACCACTCAAAAGTGGCACGATCATGAAATGATCTCCTGCGAGTTCGTCACCCGGACGTTATTCTCGTGTTGTTTCAGGATTGCCCCCGCCCATTCTATCAGATCCGATGTTAACGCCCTTTTGATAAGGAGACTCATGGATATCATCATTCTTATACTTGTTGGGTTTGGAATTGTCGGTTCCATCGAAAGTCGAATTCGACCGTTGCTCAAGAATCAGGAATTTGAACTTCGTCAGTTGAAAACTTCCGTTGAACGACTCGAGCAAAAACTGGAGACCATCCTGGGAAAACTCGGCGATGAATGACTCAGAAAAAGGCTAAAATTCTCAAGAAGTAAGTGATTGTTGCAGTTCGATCACGCCTCTCTACCTGGACAAGACAATGCACTCATCTTCTGGAGCTTCCTATGGACTCACCCTTGAGAATTCTGATCTCGGTCGTCTGCCTCGCCGTGGCCGCCTGTTGCGTATATGGGTTCATGGCATCTTTCGAACCGGGGATCGGTGCCGTTTGGAAAATTGGATATGCCGCGGTTGGCATTTCCAGTCTGGGATTTTCCGTCTCCCATGGCTTATCGCAGGGACAATGATCGTCCGGGCCAGCTACGAAGGTTCAGAGCGATGTGATTCGACTCACCGGGGGCCGGATAAATAAACGTCACAATTCCGTTTGGCTATTTCCCCACAGATTGCTCGGCCGTGCTGTTGATTGCGTCTTGCTGATCTGAGGTGATTAAACCGTCTTTCTCCAGTTCGCGCGTCAGCTTGCGAACATCGCTGAGGAACTTCCCGTCGCTGGGGGAACTGGTCGAGAATGAAGCAATCGTTTCAGTGATCGTGACACCTTCAAACTCGAAATCTTCGACGCCCGTGTCGAAACCGCCGATGATGATCGTCGTCGGGACCGGGGCGAAAGTATCGACGCTGTAGAACGCTTCGGAGGTTCCGGTAACGATGTCCCAATCACGAATAATGACTATCGGTTCGTCCCCTGCGAGTGGATTCCAGTCGGTCAATTCAGCCAGTCCGTCCGAATCGGGATTATTATAGATCCTGCTGGACAGCAGGATATCTTTCGACCAGCCATTTCCAGAGATGTAATTCCGGACTGTCCCGCGTTGAACGGAATCGTACTGATCATCGATCAGGAAGTAATCCTCTATCGTGAGAAATGTCGTTCCACCGTCGATCGTATTTCCCGTCATGTATCCGCTGTTGGTAACTCCATCGATGGTCGCATCGGGATTCCTCCACTGGCCATATTGGCCGAACTTATCGTAATCGCTCACATCATTAAGAATGATCGGCGCTGCCTCATACTTGATCGTGACGGTTCCTTGAACGGCAGTGCCGAATTGCTCTACATTCGGTCCCCGCGTGAATAAGAGTGTTGCGGAATACTCATATTCGGTCACCTGAGCCTGAGTTTCAGCCGTGAACGTCGGGCTCAACACCAGTAAGAAAAGCAAGAAGCGCCGTAAGCCTAGCATCGAGTCTCCTCAGCGCTGAGGTGAAATGATGAGAAGCGTGGCGGTGCACATCAACGCCAAAAGTGATGATCTCAAGCTAAGCGTCTATACCTCGTCTGTCAATATGAATTTTAAATGCACCAAGAGGCTCTTTGTCAGTCACAGCCTGACCGATATCTCATCCGTGCCATCCGCAATTTCTCAACACACCCTCTTGTGCTGACGCACCCCGTTTGGCGAGCAAACGGGGCTACCCTTCGCGTCTTCGTGCTACACCATCAGAACTTTTCTTTCGGCAACTGAGCGTCGTGGGAAGCGGGGATCTGTTTGCGGGAGATTTGTTGCCATTGCCGGATGTCGATCTCGTACGGTCCCGCGGGGGCGTCGAAGCTGCCGTAGTCGGCGAGATAGGTTTTCATGCGGTCGATTTTCTGCGTGACCGTCAGTTCCTTCTCGTGTTTGACGCCGGGTGCACGGCCCCAGAGAATTGTCGAGCCGGACGAGGTGAGCAGTGAGAACTGGGCGTCCTGCAATTTGATCTCTTCGGTGGTGCGCGGAGGGACGCGGATCGAACGCAGATCGAGTGTCTGCCAGTCGGTTCGCAAAGCGGCGGCAATGCGTGCCGCTCCCTGCACCAGCGGATCGTCCCAGACTTCGCCCTGAAGCGACGGCGGGGTCGAACGGACGCCGGTGATAGCGGGATAGTCGGCTGTTGCGGAGAGTGAGAAATCCTCTTTCGGCAGCAGGACGCCGGACGCATCGACGGGATAGAGCCCCGTTCTTTTTTCGATCATGGCGACCGGACGCCGGTAGTCGAGCGTGACCACCAAACGCGCGGGAAAGGAGGCTTTGCGGACTTCCTTGACCTCGGCGACCCAGGGATGCCGGGCGAACAGCTTGGCGATTTCGAGGGTGAGGCTCTCATCGAGCAACGACATCTCCTCGGGAAAGCCGACCCGTTCGACCGCGTCCTCGACAAATTCGTGAGGCACCCAATGGGGCGGCTCGTTCACTTCGATGTCGGCGACCGTCACTCGGTATTCGGGATTTTGCGTCAAATCGGGGAGGTTGGCTTGAAGCATGGGCCAGAAGATGACCGCGCAGACCAACAGCGCCGCCGTCATCAACGGTTTGGGGCGGAAGACAGCGCGAACCACGCGCACCCAGCGTCGCTGGGGAGTCTCTGGCTTGGGGGACTTTTTGTCGAGTTTGTCCTTGTCGGTCATACTTCTATTATCGCATCCGGAGTGCGATGGCCGACGTTTCAATCGACTCGCTCCACCGTCGAGGACGATTTTCCGGGAACCGCAACGGTTACGAAAAGTTATCGCGGGATTCGGATTGTGCCGACTGCGGAAAGTCTGCCGGAAGAGACACTCTCTTTCCGATGTCGTGAGAGACGCTGCCGCTAACCAAACTCTTGTTCCAGAGAACGGATATAATCCAACGCCTCGTCCAGGTCGGAGACGGGAACTCCGAACTGCCGCCCCTGGACGTCGCATTCCGCCAGCAACAGAACGTCTTCGTAATTCTCTGAGTCCTGCAATCGTTTGCGGGAACGGCTGCCGATCGTTCCTTCCTTGATCTTCCGGGCTTCGTGGCAATGTTCGATCAGCCAGGCGGTCCGCTCGGTAATCGTATCCCCCAGCACGCCCACTCCCGCTTCCACATGATTGAGCGGATCGATGGCTTTCCCGACATCGTGCAGGAGCGCGGCGAGCAACAGCTCTTCATCGTAAGGAACCTGATCGCAGACCAGATCGAACACCTGCAAACTATGATTCAACGCGTCCCCTTCCGGATGCGATCGTTTCGGTTGCTGGACTTTTTCGAGAGCTGCGAGCAACTGCCGAAAATAGTCGAATCGGTCGTCGGGAGCCGGTTGATGAAAGTTCGACATGCGATCGAGTTCCGAACGAATTTCCCGTTCGGAAGGAAGGTCGGCCGGTTTGACCCAGCCTTTGTAGAGTTTTCGGGCCGCTTGAATACGTGCTCGTCCGACGTGCGTTTCCTGTTGAGTCATCAACAGACGGGCCGTCTCGTAAAGAATCTGACGACGCAATTTTTCGTGAGCCATGGATCGTCACCACTTGATTGTGGTGTGGAGGTGAGGTCTCAAAAAGGAAGAGTCTCTGAAGTGTTCCTATTGTAATGGCGAACGAGGTCAAGGCAAGCGGTGCCGGTGGGATCTCTCCTGACGAAAAAAGCCGCGCATTTCTCGAAGTCGAGCGGTCGCCCCGTGTACCTCGCTCAAAAAAAGAGCGAGGTATCGCCCCCCAGGACCATACCTCGCTCACAGATTCTCATCACATTCCAAGTGAACTGTTCCGGAATCACCTGTCGTCGAGAGAGAGTTGGTAGCAAAGATTGTTAAATTGCTGTTGGAACTCTTCGGTGGAAGAGTGGACGTGTTCGGCTTCCGTGATGAATTTCATGCGATCATCGCGTTCCAGGCCGTGGTTCATCAAAATCGCTTCCATACGTTCCAGATCGCGGCCATACATCACGAGCAGTTTGTGTTCGTCGAGTTGCACTTCCATCGGAATTCGCGGATTCAAAATGGCGATTCCCGCACAACCATCGTTCGTCAGCATTTCTTCAAAGTCGTACAACGTACTCATCAGGATCGGCAGTTCGATCCGTTCACGATGGAGGTCGTTGTGTCGATCGCCCATCGAGGAGTGGCTGGTTTCCAGAACCAGATCGACTTCGTCTCCCAGCGGTCGGACGAGATCGAGAAATAAATCGAACAGGTCGTGCTTGGAAGCGGAAGCGATCAGGACGGGGATCCGGGCGCCGCTCTCTTTGTCGTCGTACTGATCCCAGCGATAGCCGGCTTTCGGAACCACTTCGAGTTCGTACGACGGACGCACCGCGTCGGTCAACACGAAGTCGCCGTATTTATCGATGCCGAGATGCGCGTCGATCTCCTCCTGAGAAAGTGAGGCAAATCCTCCCGCTTTCTGTTGAGGCTGAACGTTGCGTTCTGTGCTTTTGAGAATTTTGTTAAGGAAACTCATGTCTGGGATGTCCTGACACGCTCGGTTCATTCCCTTCATGACCGATCGTGAATGGGTGATGGGTTGCCGCTTGCAACCCGGTGTCGTCGTTAATGTTTTCCAATGCCGGCGATGTCGCTCATCGACATCAGCCAAAACGTACCACATCTCTCTCGTAGAACTCGATCACCGTTTACGCGAGGTGGGATTTTCCCCGAGAAAGGTGGTCTGTCAGGTCTGACAGGGTGAGGTAGTCGAAGTCGAATGATTGTGTAAACTTCTCCGAATGGGACGGTTGGCGAGGTCGTCGCCGTGTTGCGGCGATCCCCTCTCCTCAACAATGCTTTTGATCTCTGTTTCGGGCAAATGGCCAATCGGGAATTTCACCACTCCCCAGCGGTTCCCTGCGCCAAAATGGGACTGTAGTGATTGTAGGGATTCGCTAAGATACGAAGAAACCGCCCGCCATCAGGTTGACCAAAGGACTGTCACGATGAATGGATTCAGGACCGAATTTCGCCTTCTCTGCCTGGGAATCGGGGTATTTCTGCACTTCGTTTCCTCCGCCTCGGCTCAGCAAACCGTCACCACCGACTGGCAGGTGATGGTGCTCGATCGACAACGGATCGGCTACGCGAGCCTCGAAACGCGACGGTCGGGAGACGTCTTGCGTCTGAAGCAGTCCTCCCATATGGAGTTCCAACGGTTCGGCGAGAAGATCGAATTACAATCGGAACTGCAAACCGAAGAACTTCTGGACGGCACGCTCCGCTCCTTCCGGTTTGAACTCCGCAACCCTCCCAACAAACCGACCATTTCTTCCGGAACCGTGCGGGGCAATTCCCTCGATTTGGAATTAAACGTGAACGGTCGGCGCAGCGAGAAAACGGTCACCCTCCCGCCCGATTTGAAATCGCCCCTCTGGCAGGAGCGTATGTTTCGAGGACGGACGCTCCGCGAAGGAGTCGCCGAATCGTTCGACACCTGGCTCCCCGAACTCTCGAAAACGAGTCGCATGAGATTTCGCGTCGATCAAGAGCGCGAGACGAAGATGTTTGACGGCGACAATCAGAGACTCTTCAAAGTGCACATTCAAAACTCGGCTCTGCCGACTCTGCGGACGCGCGCCTATCTCGACGCGCAGGGAAACTGGCTTAAAACCGAAAGCGATTTCTTCGGGAAGACGCTTTATACCTATCAGGTTCCCGAGACCGAAGCGCTCCAGGAACTGGCGGGGGACGAACTCGATCTCGCCATGAACACGATTGTCAAAGCGGGAGGGATCCGCGATCCCCATCGGTTTCTGGAAGTGACCTATCGCATCACTCTGGAGAAGGACGATCCGTCTCGCTACTTTTCTTCCGGACCGACGCAGACCATCCAGAAAGTGGACGATCGCACGATTCTGTTGATGGTCCGGAAACTGGCTCTTCCTCCCCGCACCACCATTTCCCGCAAGCCGGACGACAAATATTTGAAACCGACCGAGTTTCTCCAAGCGGACGACTACCGCGTCGCACAACTCGCGCGGCGCGCCGCAGCCGGGATCACCGATCCCAACCGGGTCGCCGTCAACATGGAAAAATCGGTCCACGAGCTCGTCAAAGATAAAAACTTCTCGACCGCGCTGGCATCCGCCGCGGAAGTCGCCGAGCAACAGGAAGGAGATTGCACCGAGCACGCCATGCTGCTGGCGGCGATGTTACGGGCTGAGAATCTACCGTCGCGCATCGCGGTCGGTTTTGTCTATTCGGATCGCCTGAACGGCTTCGCCGGGCATATGTGGACGGAAGTCTGGTTGCGGGATCGCTGGTACCCCCTCGATGCCACACTCGCCCAGGGAGGAATCGGTCCCGGTCATCTGAAACTGAGCGACAGCGCGCTCGATGAGAATTCACCCGCTCCGGTGACGTCGTTCCTGCCGATGATGCAGCTACTCGGCCAGATGACGATCGAAGTCGAACGCAAGCGATGAGGGATTGTCAGCGACGTTGATTTCAGTTGCCGCGCGGCCCGCGGCTCCGTCGTGCAACTGTTAGTTCGCCGATCAAGGGGATGGGACTGCCGTGGGGTCGCCGCTAAAAGGCAGCATGCAAATTGAAGTCTGGCCACCACCGCTGACGGGGAAGTCGACCTGAATGCCATCACTGTCCGCAAGTTGAATGGTATAGAACCTGGTCAGTATGGGCTTCTCCCAGGCCTGGCGTCCATTATCAAAAAACTCATTGAGCCAACCACTCATGGAGGCTCGCATATAGGGCAAACCCGAATCCGGTTCGACCGTCAGACGGCCATCTTTATCAACACTCCATTTTCCTACCATCGTCATTCTCGGGACAGTCGGCCACGCAGATGTCAGATGGTAATGTTCTTCTCGAACGTGACGATCGTCGTCGAAGTGGTAGACAATAACGGTCTTGCCTTTATGGTTAGGGCTGATAAACGCCCAACTTCCAACAATGGCACTCTCTGCCTTCGTCAACGAGGCAGAATGCGGACGGATCGTAAGATACGCCACGACGCATAAGGCCAACATCGCAACCAGTGCCGCCAAGCCGAATCGATGCTTTTTCTTCATGAGCAACTCCATTTGCTTTCTGCGATTAAATATTCGTCCTCCGAAGTGCGGCAATACATGACCGTATTTGTTGTGGCCTCGTATGGAACCATCAAACTTGATGTATCAAAGTGTATAGTGACCTGCGGCGGATCGCAAGAAATTTCCCCTGCGAGGGAGAACCTCGAACTCGCAATACGCAAACCGGGATTATCTGGCTTGCTAGTCGTCATCGAATTCCGGTTCTTCCAAGCCATAGGAAGTGAGGAAAAACTCCTCGAAGGAGATTTCTTGCGGCTTGGGTTCCAGTTCCAGCGCATGGATTTCCCAGCCGTTCATTGATACGCCGCGATAGAGAACGGTCGATTTTCGGACAAAAGGGACCGCGAAACCGTCCGCCGTTGCCAGACGATTCTCGATGATCATCCGACAGGGCTTGTCCGAGAAAGTTGTTTGCAGGCGGGCTCGCTTCAAGCACCAGTAACCTTCGATCGGGATGAAATAGAGCGTCCCACCGGTGAGTCCCGAGAACTTTTGATCGTCGTCCTCTTGTTCGAACTCAAAGATCAGTTCAACGATGTCCCCTTTGGTGTGAATTGCGACGGTAGAAAAATTGGGATGCGAGAGCAGTGACGGGAGGTCGGTCATGGGGAGAGTCGTGGCCCCGCATTTTTTCAAATTATCGGTCAATGTTTTTTCCAGCCACAAAAGTCCGCGACCAGGGGGATGTTCAATCCGCTTGACTTGATACAAAGGCATTAAATCGTCGCGAATGGGACCTTCAATCCACAAGGCGTACACGGGATTCCGTGCCAGCACCATTTGTTTCTGTTCTGGAGGTTTGTTTCCTCGCGGTTGTAAGTCACTGAGGCTCCTCGCTCGGAAGTGTAACTCGGTTTTGATGATTTCCATTGACCAGTCATGCAACTTGGTCACATTGTCAGGATCGTCGGGGTCTTCTTCGGCCGCTTCACTGTGTAGTGTTGCGATATGGTTCTTCAAGATTTGATCGTACTTGGTCTCATATTTTCTGGAGGACTCCAGAATCGTCTCCAGCGTGACGCCGTCTTGTTCTTGCGCAGGGCTACTTTTCAGTCCCAGGCAGACCATGCCCAAAACGAGCAGACTAAGAATTCGCAGAGAGGAGAGGGGTGATTTGTGCATGGTTCCATCATCCCCGTTATGTGTGTTACACGTCAATCTTTTTCAAAAACTCACAATTCGATTTTCATTCCTGCACGAACTCCGAGTAAGGTCGAAGTACACAGTCGAGTCGCTAACCTGAGAACGAATTGCCATGAGACATTGCCTCACATCGCTGCTACTCCTTCTGTTTCTCCTTCAACCTTCCAGCCTGTTCGGTTGGGGACGCGGGCACGATTTGATCCGCGCCTGGATGCTCGCTCATCTTCCCGAGTGGCAGAAAGAAAAACTCGACGCGGTTTACTGGAAGCGGCTCGGCAAAGATTACAACAAACTCCAGGATCAGCACGCCGGCGGTCGCGCGCCGCAGCTCGATAAATACTGTCTCCCGCCCGGTCCCCGATTATCGCTGCACGATGTGAATCCACCCGCGAAATCGATTCCCGCCATGCAGTGGTATCTCGAACAAACCATCGACCGCATCCAGCATCCCGAGAAGTACGACGAAGAAGACCCGCTCGACGAAGCGATGAAGTTCCTCGGCGTGTTGTGTCACTGGAATGAGGATCCCGGTTCCCCTTCCGCCCATTCCAGCCCCGTCAATGAAGCCGCCTTGCGAATTCTGTTGCCCCCGGCGAAAGACAAGGTGAATCTGAATTACACCTACGGTTACGGCGGGATCAGTAGCGTCGGCACGTTCGAAATTCCGGACGCCGAATACAAACCGAGATTGTTGGGCGCGTCGATTCCCGCAGCGGCGTTAAGAATCTATCAGCATCAGCGATTGCTGGAACGGAACGCGGCGGCGGGCATCATTCCCATCGTCCAGTCGATCCAGTACGGCGACGGAACTCTGGCGGAGAAGACGCGCTCGCGTCTGGCTCATCGCAACGCCGAGCATGTGACCGATATTTGCTACACGGTCTTCTGCTTGGCGTTCGATCGAATCGATCCTGCGGAAGCCCGCTTGTGGGACGAACAGAATCTGTCGTCGTGGTTGTCGGAGACGGTCCCCCGCATGACGACTCATCCGTATTACGTAACGCCGTTCCTGGTGGATCAGAGCTTCGACGCCCAGCGAAATCTGCATCCGTTGAAGATCGGCGAGAAAGAATATGCGCGGGGATTCGGAGCGGGCGTGCCGTCCTCGATCGATTACACGCTGACTAACGGCGGGGCGTATCGCAAGCTCGTTTGCGAGGTCGGCCTGCATCCATCCGCGGGACCGACCGGCAGTGTGAAGTTTCAGATTCAGATTGATGGCCAGGTCGTCGCGGAGAGCGGTTTTCTGACCGGTAAGGATTCCGCCGTCACACTGTCTGCGGAATTGCCGACCGATAAACTGTTTCAGTTGAAGTTGGTGACCGTCCCCGGCGAGGGCTCGGAGTCACTGCACAATCTGGCCATCTGGGGAGAGCCGCGGCTTGTCGAAGAGTGATCGACTGCCGGTCCCCCGCTCTTCAGTCGGACAGGAAGAACTGAAGAGCGGGGACCTGATTCAAGGTTCCGGAACGAGAGAGAGAGGTCAGAGAGTTCCGGAAGCTCGCTCAGGAATGCACTTTCAGTTGCGGCAACTGCTGGAGCTCACCCTTCTCCTGAAGTTGCTGCAACTTTTCATTGAGGATTCGCAGACGGTCCGTCAGCAACTCGTCCTGCAAATCCCATTGCTGTCGCCAATCTTGCTGGAGGCGATCGAATCGAGCATCCTGCTCGATGGCCTCCTGGAGGGTCGAATCAAGCTCGTTGAGGGCCGTAGTTAAACGAGCTTCTTGATCCGAAAGCGTTGGCGACATCGGGACGGCCATGAATCAAACTCCAAATTCTTTAGGCGGGAAGAATACTGGTAGGTAGAGATGGTTCTTAAAACTCATCGGATAAATAGAATGGACAACTTGAGCGGTAGAGAAAAAATAAATAGCAAAGGAAGGAATAGTAAAATATACCGATTGTGCGGGCCGGCAGATTCGTCGAATTTCCGACATCAACGGCGCTTGAATTTACGGGCAAAACGCACTAATCGTCCAGTGACGTTCGGTCGTTGCCGAGACGCAGGAGGGAGGGAGATGAAATTCCTCCAGCATCTTTTGCACTTCGTCCACCGTGAGGGCGGCGTGCAGCGACTGGCGGAAGAGTTGTCGCGAATACTCGGTTTCCTCGGAAGCCTGCTGCTCCACGATCGTTTCCAAGTCTTTCACCGATTCGGGACGCATCAGGTCCCGCACGAACAACAGGCCTCCCGGTTTCAAAACCCGGACCATCTCCCGCAGCGACTCGATCGGCTCGGGAATATGATGAATGATGCTGTTCGACATCACGGCGGCAAAGGACTGCTCCTGAAACGGCAGACGCTTGGCGTCGCATTTCTTTAACTGGACGCGCTCCGTCATTCCCGCGGTTTCCAGATTGGCCGCCGCCCGTTTCAACATCTCGGCCGCCAAGTCGATGGCGACGAGATTTCCGATCGGGCTCTGCCGACAGAACTCGATGGGGATGAGCGCCGTCCCCGTCCCTACATCGAGAATCTGCGCGTCGTCCCGGAGTGCCTGTTCGGGACACGCTTTTAGAAAATCACTCACGAACACGTCATTCACGCCGACGTGATCCATCTCGTCGTATTCGCGCGCTTCCTGCTCGGAGTCCATCACTTCGGGTTCGAGGGTCCGAGGAATCATGGCCAGGCTTTTCTCCACAAAGCCGTCACGATGCTTTGACGTTTGAGAATTGTTTACGGACGAACGAGACCTTGCGGCGATAAAGTTCTCGACCGAGTTCGAGACAGGCGACCTGTAACGATCGCCGCTGAGCGTCGATCAGGTTTTGGATCTCCCGATCGGCGGGAGAGGTCCGCGACGAGAGGACCTCAATCGTCTCGCTCAAATTTTGCAGATCGTGATCGTAGCCGAGCAAGTCGGCGAGTTGTCGTAATCGGGCGAGCCGCTTCTTTGTTCCGCCCGCGCGATAGTCGGCCAGTAACTGCGTTTGATACCAGTCGTCCTTCACCCGCTTTCGCCAGGTGTGCCAGTCTTCCTGTTGTCGGGAGTCGGGAAGCTGCTTCCAGAGTTTGCGGGCTTTGTGGTAGGTCTCCAGATAACCCGCGATGAGCGCGTCGTGCGAATAGTCTCCCCGTAGACTCATTTCCGCCGCCGCGCGAGCGTCGAGGAGTTTGTTGCGGAGGGACTCCGTATCGATAACCGTGTGCTGATGCGTTGGTTCCGCGTGTTGATTCTGCAGCCGCTGCAACAGTGTTTCCAGGCGGCGAATCACCCCCTGATCGTCGGTCAGAAATTGCAATTTGACCAGGGTTTGTTCCATCACATCCCGGTCGCGCGAGAAGGACAACTCTTGTCCCAGATCGCGATAACGGGCAATTTCCCGTGTTCCCGTGAAGTCATCGAGGGTGCGCACGAGTCGAAACAGGGCTTTCAGACGCTTGAATTGCTTGCGGAGCTGATGGACGCCCTCGGAGCTCAAGTGGCCGTTTTCCACGATCAGATCGATGGCCGAGTCGAGTCGGTCGCGAACCGTCCTCAATAGTTCTCGGGAAACCGGTTTTTCAGGTTGCAGACGGAACACGCTGAATCCTCAAAAAAGTGCCTTCCGAGGGGTCACGAAATCTTCATACTTTGTACAATACCGCTTCCGGATCGGGAGATCCCGGAAAATCGTGGAACAGAACATGAATTCCCGACAGCTCGATGGAGCCTGTCGGATCGCAATTTCGCAGTTGGCTGGAGACGATGGAGCACATGAGTCAGATTGTTATTAGCGGCCTCGGAGTCGTCACTTCTCTCGGCAAAACTCTGGACGAATTCTGGGACGGCTTGATGCACGGCCGCAGCGGCATTCGTCCGCTGACTCGTATGAGGACGGACGATCTGCAGGTCAGGATCGGAGGCGAAATCTCCGACCTGGATCTCGATCTGTTGCAGGAACATCTGGGAGAAACGATCGACGTCAAACGGATCGACTGGTCGACCCGCTTCGCTCTGGTCGCTGCCCGCGAAGCACTGCTCGATGCCGCACTTCCGCTGGCGGAACTCGGCTCGCGCGTGGCAGTGATTCTGGGATCGGGGTTGTCGGGGATGGAAACTCTCCAGGAACAGACCGAACGACTGATCGAACGCGGTCCGCGTCGCGTGAGTGTCTTCACGATCCCCATGCTGATGCCCAACGCCTCGCCGGCCAATATTTCACTGGCATTCGGTGCGAAAGGCCCCGCCTATACGGTCAGTACTGCTTGTGCGTCGTCCGGGAACGCCATGATCGACGCCTACGAAATGCTCAAGCGGGGCGAGGTGGACGTCGTGATCAGCGGCGGAACCGAAGCGTCGCTCACCCGACTGGGGCTGGCCGCTTTCAGCAACATGAAAGCGATGAACAAAGGCTCGAACGACGATCCTGCCAAATCAGTCCGACCGTTCAACAAGGAACGGAACGGCTTCATTATGTCCGAAGGGGCGGGAATCTTGATCATGGAAACCGCCGAACATCTCGCCAAACGGGGGGGAACTTCCTACGCCGAACTGATCGGCTACGGCTCGACCTCGGATAGTTTTCATCTGGTCCAACCCGATCCCGATGCCGTGGAAGCGAGCCGCGCGATCAATGAAGCCTTTGAAATGGCGCAACTCGCCCCCGCCGATGTCGCCAGTAACGTCTACGTGAACGCCCACGGAACGGGAACCAAGCTCAACGACGCCATGGAAACGGTCGCTTTGAAGAAAGTGTTCGGCGACTCCGCCAGTCAGCTTCAGATCAGTTCCACCAAGAGTATGACCGGACACATCATCGGAGCCTCCTGCGGCATTGAGATGGTGGCCTGTTCCCTGGCGCTTAAAAACGGCAAATTGCCCCCGACGATTAACTATGAGGAAGCCGACCCCGATTGCGATCTCGATTACATCCCCAACCAGCCGCGGGAATCACAACTCGACTACGCCCTCAATAACAGCTTCGGTTTCGGCGGCCACAACGTCAGTCTGCTGGTGAAGAAGACGTAGACTTTATCGAATCCTGCGGCGATGACCAACGTCACACCGCCGGCAATCGGTCCGACACCACAAATTCTCCCCGGTCGTCGGCACTGATTTTGACCGCCGCCAGCTCCGGATCGTGATCGAACAACAGCCAGGCATTCCGCTCGGCAATCTCCGTCAGGATACGGCGTTTCGCTCGCCGCGTTTCCAACTGATTCAGATCGAACCCCGTGCACCACGCCGTCGGCAGATTCCAAGACGTCGGACAGATATCGGCCAGATAATAGAACGCTTCCTGTCCGTGTTCGATGACGATTGCCTGATGAAACTCGGTATGACCGCCGGTCACGAGAGTCCGCACCCCCGGCAATAATTCGACATCCCCCTCGATCGAGCGAAGCTGCCCCGAGTCGGCGAGCAACTCAAAGTTCTCGGCGGAGTAGACGTTCTTCAGTTCGGGCCAGTCAGCGGTCGCCACGTTCCACTCGCCCTGTTGCACGATATGTTCGGCCTGCGGGAATTCGAGTTCCAGGTTGCCGTCGGCGTCGTAGCGCGTGACTCCCCCGGCATGATCGAAGTGCAGATGCGTGAGAATGACCAGATCGATGTCGTCTCGACTCACACCGACCTCGGACAGACTGTCGCTCAGCGGATTTCCCGCCTCGGCGTCCAGAAACTTGCGTTGTTTCTCACTCAGTTTGGAACCGTAGCCGGTGTCGATCAGCAGGTTCTTTTCTCCGGTCTGGATCAGTAAGCAGTTCGTCGCCTGATCGACCCGATTGAGGTCATCGGCGGTCACCTTGCGGGACCAGAGCGGCTTGGGGACCACGGAGAACATCGTCCCGCCGTCCACTTTGAAGCGGCCTCCCGAGACCGTTTGCAGTTGCCAATCTCCGACTTGCATCATGATGTCCTCAGTGAATAGTGATTCGCGGTGACGGTATTACCTATAACTCCCGCCACTTTAACGAGGAATCCCCCGTCATGACCACTCACTCCAAACCGTCTCGAATTCTGCAACTCGCCGCGATTTATAATCTGCTCTGGGGAGCCGGTGTGGTGCTGTTTCCCGAGACCTCGTTCCGCTGGGCGGGTTTCGACGAGCCGGCCCGCTATCCACAATTGTGGCAATGTATCGGGATGATCGTCGGCGTGTACGGAATCGGTTATGGAATCGCCGCCGGTGATTTCGTGCGTCACTGGCCGATCGTGCTGGTCGGCCTGTTGGGAAAAGTGTTCGGCCCGATCGGATTTCTGCAAGCGGCCCTTGCCGGCGATCTCCCCTGGACGATGTTTCGCTGCATCGTGTTCAACGACCTGATCTGGTGGCTGCCGTTCGGCCTGATCCTCTGGAAGTGTTATCGGGAATCCTCGCCCGAGACTCTGAATCTCTCCCCGTCGACTCCGCGTCGTTCGTGAAAGTTGTCGTCGAAAGCCTGGCATCAGCTCCAGACGAAAATCTCATCCTCGTCCGGACTGAAACCGATGAACGTCGCAAGCACGATCCGCGGCAATTCCCCGGAGAGCCCCGGAACCTCGTGAATCAGCCGCGTATTGAAGAAATACAGATCGCCCGGCTGCAGATGAACTTCCACATTCTCGATCTTGTGCTGCTCGGCGTATTCATGAAACGTCGCCGACTTCAACCACGGATCGACGTCCGGCTCCCACAAACAGCGATGCAGAATTCCCTGCGCGGTTTGATCTCCCAGCGACGAGTTCTGTAACACCAGAACGCCCGCAAACTGGTGTTCGAAGCGGCTGACCGCGTAATCGTCCCGTTTCTCGCGCAGGCGGACCGAATCGAAGTGCGGTTTGTAGGTATAGCCGCCGTAATGGGCGCGAATGATGGCTCGACCGTACTCGCATCCGTCCGGCTCATGAGCCGTGACGACTCGTTTGTCGCGCGAAAGTTTCTGCAGGTGGTCGTACAACAGTTCGACGGGGTTGTCTCGGTTCTCGAACAGTCGGTCGAAGAGTGCATTGGTCTCAGCGGAATGCGCGAAAAAGCCCTCCCGGTTCGAACCGCGATATCCGAGACTGCTGCCGATATCGATGCGGGCTTTCTCCTTCTGGGGAATTTCCGTGTCCCAGGCGTAAGCGGGCATGTGCCGACGCCCCTCGCGGTAATACCCTTCCGGAATTATCTGCGGGCGGAATTTTTCGGGAATCGGCTCCTGTGGATCGTATAGCAGTTCTTCGTCGATTAACTGCTGAACCAGAGAGGTACACTGCTCCGGCGACCAGACATTCCGCAGGACCACAGCCGGTCGTTCTCCCGAGGCGAGCTGATCGAGCGGTCGCTCATGCTGAGAAAAAATCGTCTGAAGATCGGGTTCGAGGGGAGTCCACATGCGTCGGCCATCTTTTCTGGTGTTCGAGGAGGAGCAAGATCCACTCTACTCCGATTCTTTCAGACAGTCGAAGCGAAAAACGATCGATTCCGCGGCAGCCAATTGTGTCGTGTCTCATAGAGATCCGTCAAAATCTGGTGGTTTATAGGTTCTCAGGAGCGATCATCCCCCAAAAATGCAAACGCCCCAAAATAATCTCCTGCAAAACCGAGACACTACAATCGCTGGCTTCATCTTATATAATCGGATCCGTTATCTGATAGAGTCTTCCTCCCGAAAGGAGTTTTCGCGTGTCGAAACGAGTTCTCGATGTCGGGCAATGCAATCCCGATCATGCATCGCTGTCTTCCTTCCTGAAGTCCCACTTCGATGTGGAAGTGGACCGCTCCCATCAGATGGAAGATACGTTGGACAAACTTCGCGCCAACTCGTACGACCTCGTGATGATCAATCGCAAGCTGGACGCCGATTACTCCGACGGGATGGCGATTCTCAAAACCATCAAAGAGGACGAGGAGTTAAAGTCTGTGGCGGTGGTGCTGATCTCGAACTACTCCGATGCACAAGAGCGGGCCGTTTCCGCAGGAGCCGCCCCCGGATTCGGCAAAGCCGAACTGCGCGATCCTTCCACGCTGGAAAAAGTGAGCGCGATTCTGGGGAGCTGAGCCGTTTAGCTAATCGGTTCGAAAAACCGACTCAATTCGTGCTCCAGATCGGATGAATTGAATCCGGTGACGATCTCGACATCTTCGGTCGCCCGGCTTCGCATCCGCCGAT
The DNA here is from genome assembly GCA_014762625.1 of Planctomycetaceae bacterium. Classification (GTDB taxonomy): domain Bacteria; phylum Planctomycetota; class Planctomycetia; order Planctomycetales; family Planctomycetaceae; genus JABURQ01. Next base: position 27,337 of record JABURQ010000044.1, read on the forward strand.
CGATCACCGTCATGCCACGCGTCAATTCTCCCTGCAACTCGACATCGACATGGCGCATCTCGGTGGTCAGTTGCGACGGTTCGGTAATCGCCATCAACGCCAGCAATTCCGACAGGGAAACTCCCTCGACGCCCAAGTGGGAATGATTGGCTCTCAGAAAGTAAGTGACCAACCGTTTGAAGAACGCTCCCAACTCACCGGCCGCTTCAAAATGGAATCGATTCAATTCCTCGAATGAGAAGACGAACTGACTGGCGACATCGAGAGGGACCAGAGTTTTAGTGGCGTGGGACGTCATGACGGCCCGCGCGGCGTGAGGATCGGCATGGAAATTAAAGTCGGCGACCGCGGTCACATCTCCCGGCCCTTGATTCACTCCGCCGAAACAGACCAGACGATTGAGCTGTTCGAGGAAATCGGGCATTCGCTCGATGGCCAGTTGGAGATTGGTGAGTGGGCCGAACGTCAATAACGTAATTTCGTTCGGTTCCTCCCGTACCAGATCGGTCATCAATTTGACCGAATCCTTGAGGTGCTGCAGCGAACTGACGGGGGGTTCGATATCGCCCAGGCCATGCGTCCCGTGCAGATCGACAGGACGGGTAGGTCCTCCGAGGGAATCGTACGACGAAACCGGCGTCGGGAGAGAACAGCATCCCAGACGAGGCCATTTCGACGGATCGAGCGATTCGAGAATAGACTGCAAGTTTCGGGTCGCCTGCTCTCCCGAGACCACTCCCGCTGTCGCCGTTAACGCGAGGACATCCAGTCGAGGGTCGAACAACGCCAGTGCAATCGCCAGCGCGTCTCCAATTCCCGGATCGGCATCGATCATTACTTTATGTGGCACGCGGTCTCTTCTCCCACAGGCACTCGATTTCCTCTATCCATCCTATCGTTTGAACGGCATCGATCCAATCCCCCCTCCAGGTCGGAAATCCACTCAAAGGGCCGATGTACTCCGGGATTTCTCTCTGTTAGACTGGACAGGCTGGTTGAAGAATTCCGATCCTGGTGACGAAGTTTGTTAGTGAAAGCCAATTCGAATATGAACATCCTGTCCCGCCGGCTGTTGTTTTCTGTTTGCGTCTGCGTCTCTGTCGTCTCACCGCGGCTCCTCTCTGCCGAGGACGAGATTTCCTCCCACTTCGGATTTGACGGATTGGAGATTTATAAAGTCTCGTCTCGTTCGGAAAATCTCCTCGCGGGGGATTTCAATCACGACGGTAAACAGGACGTCCTTGTCGTCGATAACAGCAAAAGTCGGATCGATCTGTTCCAGCAACGGAATCCCGACGCAGTCGAACAGCCCGCAACGTCCAACAGCGTCAATGAAATTGTGAACGACCGGCGCTTCGAACATCGGAAGTTGCCGGTCGATTTTCGCATCGCTTCGCTGACGGTGGGGGATCTGAATGCGGACGGTCGCGACGACATCGCTTATATCGGCGTTCCCGACCGCTTGATCGTGCTGCTCCAGCAGGAGGATTCCCGTTTTGAAGCCGCTCCTGAAATAAGACTGTCGGGCGTCTCGCAATCGAGTTGGGCAATCGACGCCGGCGACTTGAATCAGGACGGTAAAGACGATCTCGTCGTCCTCGGCAAGGAAGAAACGTGGATCCTTCGACAGGCGGCCAAGGGATTCGAACGTCCGGAAAAGTTATTGAACACGTCGGATCAATTGGCGATTGCCCGCATTGTCGATCTCGACGGCGATGGACGGAACGATCTTTGTTACCTCGCCGCCAACGGACAGGAGACCAATTTCTGCGCTCGCTTGCAGGACGAGGAAGGGAAGTTGGGAGCCGAGTTGCAATTTGATGTCAAACGCCAACGCTCACTGACCACCGATGACGTGGATGGTGAGCCGGGGGTCGAGATTCTGACGATCGATCCGTTAACGAATCGTGTGAAAGTACTGAAGCTGATCAAAGCCGAACAAAAGGCGGGGGAACTTTCGGGCAAGCTGGTGCAATATGGGTTTGGAGGGAACGAAGGAGCCCGCGACCGGGATTTGGCGATCGGAGATGTGGACGGAGATGGACGCGTTGACCTTGTCGCCACCGATCCCGCGGGCGCTCAGGTGTTTGTGTTCCGTCAGCAGAATGGATCCGGACTCGACCTCGGTACCGCCTACCCCGGCTTACAGGGAGCGTCACAAGTCCGCATCGGCAAAACATCGCCCGACGGTCCTACCGAAGTAGTCACCTTGAGCGACAAGGAAAAGTCGATCGGCATCAGCACGATGGAAGATGGCCGACTCTCCATCCCGCAGGTCTTGCCGACCGCCGGTGAGCCGGTCGCACTGGAGATGGCCGACCTGACGGGTGATGGCATCGACGAAATCATTTACGTCAGCCGGGAACGGATGGGCCGCAGTTCGGATTATTTTGTCCGCATACTGATTCGCGCGGGAGAGACCTGGGCGCATCTGGCCGAGGAGGGACTGGAAGTGGATCTCTCCAGTGCGCCCGATCGTTTGTCAGTCGGGGATCTCAACCAGGACGGACATCCCGACTTTCTGATTTCCCAGGGTTCCGAACGTCAGCAAATCATCCTGCTTTCGGATGAGGCGGGAAAACTCTCGATCGTCGAACCGGGGGAAGGATTCACGCTCGGCACAGTCCCCACCGGAGCGATTTATCTGGGAACGCAAACGGACCCAGCGGTCATCGTCTCTCAGGAGAACTTCGCCCGCAGCTTTCTCCTCGATGAAGAGAATCGCTGGAAGCTCCTCGAACAATTCAACGCCAACGAACCGAACGCCAAGTTGAGCGGCTCGGTCCTACTCAATCTCGACGGACAACCGGGAGATGAAATCGTCCTGGTCGATACGGGCGTCAAACGGTTACGGGTGTTGCGAAAAGAACCGAACGCCGAACAATACTCCGCCTGGAAAGAAATTGAACTTGGCGATTTCCCGTTCACATTCGCTCGTCGCGCGGACCTCAACGGAGACGAGCAGGAAGACTTGCTGCTCTTCGGAGGAAGTCGCTTTGCGGTGTTGTATGCGGGACGGACCGATCCCGAGCTCAAAGAGATCGCCTTTTTCGAGACGGCTTTGGAAAAAGTCTTTTTCGCCGATGTGGTGGCGGGAGACGTAAGCCACGACGGTCAGACCGATTTGATCGTGCTCGACACGCGGTCGCACTATCTGGAAATCCTCGATTACGACGCGGACGCCGGACTCCGGCACGCACTACACTTCCGGATTTTTGAAGAGAAAAGCTTCAGCAGTTCCGACGAAAGAGGAGGATCGGAACCGAGGGAAGGCCTGGTCGCCGACGTGACGGGGGATGGTTTCAACGATCTGATCATTCTCGTTCACGATCGATTGATCGTCTATCCCCAGGACAAGTGACCGGGGCGAGATTTCCGTTTCCATCTCTCAAGCGGCGTGTTTGCTGTCGTCGAGATTCTCGGGTTTTTCGGGACCGATTTTTTTGGTCCCCTGCCCGGCTTTGGCTTTGAGATCGAAGAGACCGAAGATTTCCGCCGCGTTCATGCTGAGCGATTCGGTCGAGGTATCTCCGTCGCCGAGAATGGCCTGGAAGAGTTCCCGTTTTTGTTGCAGGACGAGATCGATTCGTTCTTCGACGGTCTCTTTGCAAATGAACTTCGTCACGATCACCGGGCTTTTCTGACCGATGCGATGAGCGCGGTTGATCGCCTGATCCTCGACCGCCGGATTCCACCACCGGTCATACAGGAAAACGTAACCGGCGAATTGCAGATTCAAGCCGACCGCTCCGGTCCCGTAACTCATCAACAGCAGATTGGAACTGGGATCGTGTTTGAACTGATCGAGAATCGGTTCGCGTTGTTTGGTGGGGATACCGCCGTGATAAATCAGCGTCCCCGCTTCGGGCACGCGTTTGGTCATTTCGTCCTTGATCCAGTCGAGCGTTTTCGTCCATTGGCTGAAGAGGATCGCTTTGCCGCCGGAAGCCGCGATTTCTTCCATATCGGCGGCGAGTCGATCCATTTTGGCGGATTCGCCGGTGAGCGGATCGTAATTGGCGATCTGCTTGAGACGTAACACCAGCTCGAAGACATGCTGAATTGTGATCGATTCTCCCATGTCGTTGAGTTGGATCACGCCTTCTTTCTCGGCGGTTTTGTAAGCGTATTCCTGGGCGGGGTTGAGTTCCAGATATTCGTCGCGGTCGAGGCGCGGCGGCAGATCGGTCATCACCAGGTCTTTCGTCCGACGCAGCACGTAGACCTCGGAGAGCTTCTGAAGCTGTCGCAGGTCGGGTGTTCCGCGGGGGGGAACGATCTCCATAAACTCAAACAGCGACGCCATTTCTTCGGGTCGGTTTTCGATCGGCGTTCCGGTGAGCGCCCAGCTCCGTTTGCGGCTGATGTCCTTGGTGACTTCGGACGTTCGGGAGGTTCGATTTTTGATCCGCTGGGCTTCGTCGAGAATGACGAGGTCGAATTCCGGACGATCGTCTTCGTGCATGTTGTCGAAATCGCGAACCATCGATTCGTAATTGCATAACAGAATCGGATTTCCGGGCATCCTCCACAGCATGTTGCGGCGATTCGTATCCCCCTCGACCGTCACGATGGGAAGTTCTTCCGCCCACAATTTGAATTCCCGTTGCCAGTTCGGGATCAGGGGCTTCGGACAAACCAGCATGATCTTTCTCACGCGACCGCTCCGTAACAGGAGACGCATTGCCGTGATCGTCTGCATTGTTTTGCCGAGACCCATTTCATCGGCCAGCAAAGCCGACTTCTGAGCGAACAGCCACGCGATCCCCTCGTATTGATACGGGAAGGGCTCGAAGGGCATAATCAATTCCTGGCCCGACAGCCAGTTTTCCAACGGTGGCTGCAACACGTAGAACAAACGATCTTCGAGCGACAGCGCGTCGCTCGGCGGTTTGAAGCGCGTCGATTTTTTCTTGTTGGGATCGCCGTTGGCGGAAGGAGGCTTGAGACTTTTCAGCTTCGGCTTTTCGTCTCCCTCTTTGTTCTCTTCCGCGGGCGTGAGAAATTCCAGACCGTCGGGAAACGTCAGGCGAAAGACTTTCACTTTCTGCCAGTGAGGTTTCCACGCCGGAACGAACGGCGCTTTTCCCAGCAGCGGAACCGGCGTCGTCTCGACGCTCGGCCATCGATGCAGGGCCGCGTTCACCCCCGCCAGATGTAGCTCGGTCGGAATGCCGAGCGGCACCTGCGCGCACTCGGGATTCGAGAGGATGGGATCCGCTGGCGATTCGGATTGTCCGAATTCGTCGGTCACCTCGTTGCCCCCGGGTTGAGAACTTCCTGGAGCGCTTCCCGCACCCGTTCGAACGGTTCCTGAAGATCGGCTTGTTCGGGCAACAGATGCGATCGCTTGAGAATCGACCCCCGATCGGTGTCGTGAGCGTGGTGGACTCTCAGGTGCTGTTGGCCGAGCGTCAGCGGCTCTTCTTCGGGTCCACCGACCATCGCGGGAACCTGAGATTCCAACGACAGACAGGCGACCGGTTTATCGATCAGTTCGCGTAAACCGAGCAGGTCGTCATCTTCGACCAGTAAGACGTCCGGTTTGACGTCGGCTCGCTCGTAGAGCGTCTTGCCGATCAATTCGGTCATGACGAACGGCTTGAGCGTCGGGCCGTAGAGTATCTTCTGGGTGGAGTTCGGACGAACGGGTGTCGTACATTGAAATTCGAGCGGTCGACCAAGGTGATTGGTGATCAGCAATCCGCCGACAAAGCAATCGTTGGCCTGTTCGACGGTGGTTAAAAAACCGAGGCGAAGTGTGTCCCGCGAAGCTGTCACAGAGTGGGCTCTCCTTCGGCGATAATATCGAAAAAGCTGTCGAAAGATTGGGGATCGACAGCTCGGAAATTCGGGGTAACCCCCAGAAGATCATCGTCTTGCGAAGGGCGGGACTTGAACGATGAGGCAAGATCCCCACTTGATCCGGAGGAATCGACTCATCGGCCACCTCCCAATCGATAAATTGAACCGATTTCGAAAAAATTCCGGGGAATTCGGAAATTCCCGCCCCCGCCGATAGATCCGAAAACTCCGCTCCGGTGAAATAGGTAATTCGATTCGTTACTGTGATTGATCGGTCTTGATTCGAGGCCCCATCCTTTCGCACGGTGCTCTCTGAGACCGCGTCAAAGCGACAATACCAACGGAGAAACAAACTTGGATATCAGCGTGGCGACTCTCATTTGGAACGGTGAAACCGATCAACTCCCCGTGCATTCCGACACCGCTCCGTGGAACGAGATTGTTTCGTTACGGGAAAGCCGGGGTGAGGAAGTCTTCCTGTCCAAAATGACCAAAGCACTCAAAAAGAATCTGACGCGACTCAAGAAAAAATCGCGCCAACGATGGGTCTCCGAATCGCTGGCTCTCGAACCGTGGGACGAGCTGACTTCTGGAGATGAAGCAATCCGAGACTTCCGGCACCATTGCTGGCAGCAACCGGATGACGACGTGACGTCGGCCGCGTTCCAGGCGTGGCTGGAGTCTCGTGACGAGAACCAGTTGTATTCACTCTGGGAGACGTGGCATCTGTTGTCGGCTCTGGTCCTCAACGGCGCAAAGCTGCCGGACGCTTTGTTCTGGCAAGTCTGGAATCTGGGAGCGGAAGCGTTTCAACAACTCCGCAACAGTCTCGATGCGCCCGAAGGAGCAGAAGGTGAACTGGACCAATTTCTGATCGCCGGTGTGGAACTGCGTTGGTTGGCGGTGGCCGTCTATCCCGAAATCGAAGAGGCCGCCAAACTTCCGAAACAAGCCCGACGCGCGTTTTCGGATTGGGTCGACGGATTTTTTCCACGGGCGGGAATTCCCGACGCAGAAGACTTGCCTCGCTTGCCGTTACTCTGGAGATCGCTGGCCCGCACGTCGCTGTTGTGTGACGCGTTGAACGAAAAGCCGTTCCGTAAATCCGATCACGGGGAACTTCGCAAACTACTCTCCACCACCTGTCGTCTGGCGGGTGATGATGGCTCACTCTTTGTGAGCCATGAGAAACTTCCCTGGGATTATCTGTCTCAACTCGGGCAGGAAATCCTGACCAAAAAACAGAGCAGCCTCCAGGATCTGCTCAAGGTCTACGCTCAATCCAAATCTCCCCGGAAATTAAAACCGCCCAAGCAGAAACCGGCGTTACAAACCGATGAATCGGCGTGGGCCGTGTTGCGAACGGATTGGTCTCCCGAGGCGGCCAGTTGCTGCGTCCTGCACCACGACAATGATGTCGAGTTAACTCTGCGTACGCCCGACGGAGAGTTGCTCTCCGGACTGTGGAACCTCGAAGTCGAAATGAACGGCGAGGTGGTGAGTGCTGATGAAGACTGGGAAGCGACTTGCTGGCATTCCGATTCGGACGGCGATTATCTCGAACTGGAGCAGAAACTGACCGACGACATCGTGATCGATCGGCAACTCTTTCTGTCGCGACGCGATCACTTCCTCTATCTGGCGGAGATCGTTCACGCTCCCGACGACGCCCAACTGACGATCCGTTCAACCCTCCCCTTTGAGAACCGTCTCAAACTGAAGCAGGACCAGTACACCCGCGAATGGAAAATCGGGCCGAAGAAGAAACCTGCCGCCCGCTTCTTCCCGGTCGGTCTCGATCAGGAGATCGTCCACAAAACCGACGGCGGGATTCAACAGACAGAGGACGGACTGTCTGTCGAACGAATCGGGACCGGCAGCACTTATCTGCCGATGGTGCTTGATTGGCACCGTCATCACGCAGCCGCTCCCGCGGAATGGAGAACGTTGACCGTCACGCAAGCGCGTCAGAAAACTCCTTCGTTTGAGGCGGGTGCGTACCGTTTGCGACTCGCCGACCAGCATCTCTTCATGTATCGCTCGCTCGTCAAGCCATCGACGCCGCGTGCGATTCTCGGCGAGCATACGTTGAACGAATCGCTGATCGGGAATTTTGATGCCGACGGCGATGTCCTGCCGCTGCTGGTCGTCGAAGAGTAATCAGATTTACTCTGTTGCCAGCAACGGCGTCGCGTTCCCGGTCGCGATTGCCATCGCGATCGTCTCTCCCAAATCCGATTCTTTCATCTTCAGCAAAGATGATTCCAGATAAAAGAATGGGAAATGCGATCCGAACAGCACATGTTGGTACGGGACCTCGCGGATGAACTTGCCCACACCGCCGATCCCTTCCAGCATGGCGATGTCGAAAGAGACCTGTCCGGTTTCCGCGAGCTGGGTGCTTAAGGGAGCCCGCAATGAGCGTTGAGAATTGAGCAGAACCAGTTTCAGGCTCGGGTATTTCGGGAGCAATTCCAGTAACGGGTTGAGATCGACATCGGGCACCTGAACCAGAGGATGCTGAGTGCGGATGTCTTCCATTCGCGCACTGATTTGGACGATCAGCTGATGACGCTCGCATGCCGACAACAATTCCGCGAACAGTTCGGAATCGAGCGTGTAGCCGTGATAGTTGGGGTGCAATCGGACGCCGGGCATTCCATACTCTTCCCGACAGCGTCGCACATCCTCTTTCCAATCGGGCAAGGTCGGATTCACACAACCGAACGGAATCAGCATTCCGGCTCCGCGCGTCCGACATTCCTCCGCCAGACGTCGATTCACGCCGTCCGCGTCTTCATGGAGGATCGCTTCGAAGCTACCCACCCAGGCTTGAGTCACTCCCGCCGACTGTAACTTCTGGACCAGGGAGGCTGTGTCATCGTGCGGCAGTCGTCGAAACGGCCATTGGAAGAGAGAGACATTAACATCGATCACGGCTTGATCCCCTTCTCTCTCAAAATCGGCAACAACATCTTCTTCAAGTTCCCTCCCAGAATTTTCTGTTTCGATTCCTCGGGAATCTCGGCCCCTTTGATTTTGGCCAGTTGCGAGGAAAAAGAGCGTCCGCCGATGTCGCTGCCGTAAATGATTCGGTCGTCTCCCAGTTCGCGGACCGCCATTTCGGTGATGCCGGCGTTCGGGTCAAATCCTCCCGTCCCGATGCTGACGTTCGGACAATCGCGAATCGCACGAATCCCGCGTTCCCAATCACCGCCGGTATGACCGCAGATGAGAGGAATTCCAGGGTGTCGTTTGGCTAGCCGGGCGAGTTCGTCGGGAGTCGATTCTCCCTCCAGATTGCCACTCACCTTATACCAGGTATGTTGAAAGATGACCCCTTTCAGGTCGGCCACTTTTTCGATGATCTGATCGACGGCTTTGTCGTCACATTTGGCGGCGACCCACAATTTGATCCCGACCAACGGACCGTTTGTGATGCAGCGGTCGATTTCGTCGAGGCTTTCCTGGAGATAATTGGGGTTGAGATAGGCAAAGCCCAACGCCCGATCCATCCAATGAGAAATCGCCTGGATGACTTCGTCGTTCTGCTGACGGAAATCATCCGGCTTGGGATCGTAGCTGCGGGTGAAACTCAGACCGAGAAATACAATTAACCGATCGACCCCCATCCGGTCGGCGAATTCGAGCAGTTGCGCCATCCGTTCTTCGGGAGTGCGTCCGTTAACGCCGCTCAAGTGGCAGTGCAAGTCCCAGATCATATTGATAACTCGGTTGATGAATGCGTCAGCTCGAGCGGCTTTTTTGCAGCTTAACCGGAGCTTCAAAGCCATGCGAGCAGAATCTTCAACCTTCGTGTATTGTCAGTGTTTCGTTCTCAGCAGACTGCAATCTCTCCGCGACCTGTTCCGCGGGTCGGTTTTGCAGTTCGGAAGCTCTCTTCCGTTTCATCCACTCCCAGAGATCGCCTAAAACGATTCGGAACGGATTATACGTATTCACGGGATTTGGAATACCGTATCGCACCGGTTCGTCTTCCGCCTGGTACGTTCCGAACAGTTTGTCCCAGATCACGGTGATCCCGCCGAAGTTCTTGTTGAGATATTTTTCATTCCGTCCGTGATGCACGCGATGGAAGGAAGGCGTCACGAACACCCATGAATAGACGGGAGGAGAGGGAATCCAGGTGGAATGGACCGGGGCCTGATAGAGTCTGACCAGCATAAACACAATGGTGGTCATCTCCGGGGAATATCCCATCAAAGGGAGAGGCACCCAGAACAGCCAGCGGTAAGCGTTCGAAAACCAGGAGAGCCTGATGGCGGTTGTGAAGTTGTAATCCTGGGAACTGTGGTGGACGGAATGTATCGACCACAGCGGTCGCAAGTGATGTGAAACTCGGTGATAAACGTAATAGCTCAGGTCGGTCAATAGTATCGCCAGAGGCCAAGCCCACCAGTTCGACATTTCGATCCGTAAGGGCGTGAGTGCATAGCAAACGGACCACCCCGCGTACATCAACATCAGCCAGATCGTCAGGGTGAGAAATTTATCGGTACACCCTATCACGATATTGGCCGCTGAATCTTTCCAATCGACTCCCTCGCGATCGAAAAACCAGCGCACAATCAACTCGGCGCAGACCAGACCGGTGAACAGAATTGAAAGCGGCCCGTTGATATGATCCATCGCTTATCGACTCCACGTAATCGAGCCAGTTTCGGAGTGCGAACTCGCTCAAGGACAATTCTAATCGTCGGCGCGAGAGAGAGCAAATTCAAGTTTGTCTCGGCACTTCTGATGCGTCCGAAGGCGACTCGGCAGATCGTCGTTGTTTCGCCTTGAGATTCCTGTCATCATGAAATGAGCGCTGGTCTTTTTCCGGGAGTCTTATTCGATGGATGTTACCAAAACACATCTCGCACACGATCTCGACCACAACAGCCCGCTGATCTCCTGCCGCTATCTTCCCGGCTCATCGAACACCGTTTTCGTGGGTTCGCAGGATTATTCCGTCTGGCGCTTCGATGTCTCCAGCAAAGCCAAAGTCGAATACAAATTCCCGGAGAAGACCTGGGTCCGCGGGATGGCGTTCGATTCCGCCGGGAAGACGCTGATCACCGCCGGTTTCGACGGTCGATTGATCTGGTGGCCGACTGAGGGTGAAAATCCCGAACCGATCCGCGTGCTCGATGCCCATAAGGGCTGGGCGCGGGCGGTCGTCGTCAGTCCCGATGACTCACTGGTGGCGTCGGTGGGGAACGATAGGGTGGTGCGTCTCTGGAATTTCTCCGACGGATCGCTGGTCCGGGAGATGCCCGGGCACGAAGCGCATATCTACAACGTCGCTTTTCATCCCGACGGCAAGCATCTGGTGACGGGCGACCTCACGTGTCAGTTAATTGACTGGGACCTCGATACCGGGAAGCAACTTCGTTCCTGGCAAGCGGAGTCTCTGCAAAAATACGACAAAACCTTCAAAGCGATCATCGGCGGCTTCCGCAGTATGACGTTCAGTGAAGACGGACAATTCATCGCCGTCAGCGGCATCACCAACGTCTCGAACGCGTTTGCCGGTGTGGGCAATCCTTCCGTCGTGGTCTTCGACTGGGAGACTGGGAAACAGCAAATCGAACATCTCTCCTCGAAAAAAGTTCGCGGCGTCGCGTGGGGTGTGGAAATCCATCCGTCAGGTCTGCGTATCGCGACGGTTGGGGGGAGTGGCGGACATCTCTTTTTCTGGAAACCGGACGGAGCCGAAGAGTTCAGCACGCTCAAACTCAAACGGGACGGTCGCGATCTCGATCTCGCACCCGATAATCTGCATCTGGCGGTCGCGCATTCAGACGGCCACCTCCGGATCTACAAAATGGATGCCAAGGACGCTTGAAGCTTACCTCCTCGGCTATCAACTTTCGACTTAATGTGATCGGCGCTGCGCGATTCCCCCCAATCCATCTTCAAACTGCAAACGATCGATGAAGATCGGATATACGTTTGCAGAAATTTCGATGTCTTATTCCACCAGGCGTGAATTTTTTCGCTGCGAACCGCTACAGAAATGTCGGTTTCTTCTTTCTGCATTGCGATTTCACGGGGCCTTCATCATTTCTTGTTCTGCGGATACATACTGAGAACAAATCGAAGGCAAGCCTCGTGTTTTCGATTTCCTCCCTGAAATCTCCTTCCTCATTTTTCTTCCGGTTGAACTTACCAAAGGAATTCCATGCCTACTAAACGAACTACTTTCAAAAAACACCAAGGTTTTACGTTGATCGAACTGCTGGTTGTGATCGCGATAATTGCCGTCCTGGTCGCATTATTGCTCCCGGCCGTACAACAGGCTCGCGAAGCGGCCCGACGTTCGGATTGTAAAAACAAGCTGAAGCAGCTCGCCCTCGCCGTCCACAATTATCATGACACCTATCAGGTCTTCCCACCGGGGACGGTGAATGGGGCCGGACGTAGCGGGAGCCCTGATGATCCCAATGGTTGTCACGGCGGCGGTCAACTGTGTATTGGCGGTCCCTGGAGTGTCTTGATCCTCCCTTACATGGATCAGGCTCCGCTCTTCCAACAGCATCAACAGATCGTTGAAGAACGTGCTGAAGCGGTCGACTGGTACGGCAACGGTTATTACACCAGTCAGAATATTGACATCGGGAGCAAGCGAGTCCCCTTCATGGATTGTGCCAGTCACCCCAAAAACGATCAGCAAATGGCAAACGGTACGGGGTTGGAACATCTCGCGCGAGGGAACTACGCCGCCTGCTATGGATCGGGTGGTTACGGACAATCCTACACTGATAGCAAACTGACCGGTGGCATGTTTGGAAACAACTCGAACTACCGCATGGGAGACGTCGTTGATGGAACATCGAATACGGTCATGCTGAGCGAATTGAAATACCGCAAACCGGGAACCAATAGTACGGGTGACATCCGTGGAACCTGGGCCTATGGATCGATGGGGGCGAATATCTTCAGCACCTTTACCGGCCCGAACAGTAATGTCTACGACCGTATCTGGGGTTGCCGCCACGTTCCCGATATGCCCTGCGGCGGAAGTACGAGCGATGGAGGAACGTATCAAAATCTGTACGCGGCGGCACGTTCTTACCATACGGGCGGGGTACACGTTGCCCTGGGTGACGGTTCCGTTCGCTTCGTGAGCGAAAACATTGACCTCGGTACCTGGCACGCGCTCGGGACCCGTTTTGGAGGAGAAGTTGTGGGTGAATTCTGAGAATTCGTTCGCCACGTTGATCCAAATTCCATGACCCCGCTTTCCTGAGGAAAGTGGGGCTTCCTTACTCCACGACTATCACCGGTGACTATGATGAAACGACAGATATGTTTTGCAGTCAACTTATCTATTTTATGTGTTTGTTTGGGATGCGGCGACGGAAACCCGGATGTCTATCCGGTCACCGGAAAACTGCTGTATGAAGGGGAGCCGATGCCGATGGGGGCCACGGTCACATTCATCCCCATCAACGACAGTACGGGAGTCTCCACCAGCGGCATGGTCGATGCCGAGGGCAATATCGATATCACGACCTTCGAAGACCAGACGGGCCTGGTTCCTGGAGAATATCGCGTGATCGTGTATCAGATCGTGGAAAAAGAACCCGATCAGGTAGGTGAAGATGGCGAAATCCGTCCCCCGGTGGATGCAGATTTCACGGTTGTCGCCCCCAAAGATCAAATCCCAGAGATCTACGGCGATCACATGCGTTCTCCGCTCACCATCACCGTCAATGCCGAAGAGACCGACCTGGGAACCATCGATCTGAAAGCGAACCCGGACGCGTGATCCTTTCACGCCAGATTTGATTGTTATGAGTGTTTCCACAATCCCGCAACAGATTTCCTCTTCGGAGGCGACGACTGCGAAAGCAAAATCAGGTCAGTGGATTCTGGGGCCGGGATTCGACCTGTTATTCATCATGAATCTGATGTGGCCGTTGCTGTTCTGGATCGGCTTCGAGTCAGATTTGGCCGGGCACTCCTCGTTACAGTTCTGGCAGATTTATTTCGTGACGACGCCTCACCGCTGGATCACGTTGTTCATTGTGTTGGGAGACTGGAATCGGTTTCGCGAACGACAAACGATGTTTCTGACTCTGGGAGCGGCGATCGTCGCGATCTGTTTACTGGTGCGTGGTTTGACCGGCACAATGACATGTCTGTTAGCCGTCGATTACCTTTGGAATGCGTGGCACTTCGCCTCTCAACACCACGGGATCTATCGCATCTATCAACGGAAAGCGGATCCCGGTTGTGGATCGGATCCCGCCCAGAAGTGGGTCTTTCGATTGCCTCTGCTGTATATCATTTCCCGAATTGTCGGTTGGAGCTGGCAATTTGAAACACTCGATCGGGCGTTTCTCCAACTCGATTATGCCGTGGGAGGACTTCTGGTGATCATGATGGCGGCGGTCTGGTTCAAACCGCGAGCTTCCTGGGCGCAAATCGGTTACTTGACCAGCGTGCTTACGCTGTATCTGGCGTTACTGGCGGCGGTTCATTATTCCCGTCCCGATATGGTCCTCGTGCTTTCGACCTGCTCGGCCCTGTTCCACGCGACGGAATATCTCGCGGTCATCAGTTGGAATGTGAAGGACCGGGAGGCCAAAGAACAATCGACTGGGCCGGTGCGAAATTTCGCTCCGATCTGGCTATTCTTTCTCGCCATGTTCGTCGTGGCGTTGGGAATTGCCGGCTGGTACGCCGACAAATACTGGTTGAAAGTCTGGGTCACCTTGAATGTGATCATGGCGTTTCTGCATTATTCCTACGACGGCTTGATCTGGCGTCGCCGCCCCGCACCCCAAACGTGAGCCTCAATGTTTTCTTTTTTGGACACATTTCCTGACCTCCGCGTGATCGCCTTGCTGGCGGCGGCCCCGCTCGCCTGGCGAATCGGTCAAACAATCCCCGCACGCCTGGGACGAATTTCCGTGGTTCTCTCGGCGGGACTCAGTTTATTCCTGGCGAGTATTTCGGACCTCTGGATGAGCTCCCAGTCGGGAGAGACGTTGTGGCCGAGCGTTCTGCAACAGTCGTTGGTCTATCTCCCTCTTGCGTTGAGCGCTTCGCTGCTGGTCCGCATGATTCGAGCCTCTCGTGAGAAATCCAACACTCCCCAACCGTCATCGCAAACAGTCTGGCTCTGGAGTTCTTTGATTCTCTTAGCCCTCATTCCCGCCGGCGTTTATCGATTGGCTCGCATCTCCCAGACGACCGATCGCTTACAGGAACTCCAGTCACAATCGCGGATCGGAGAATTTGTCGCGCTGAGTCAGGAGTTAATCACCATCGCGCCCGCGGTTTCTTTTCAGGACCAACCGCTCGCAGAAGTCTTACCCCCCACCGAACTTCAACTGCAGTCGATGACCGCAGCCTTGTCGCAGGTGCAGGATCGCTACCAGAAAGGACGATTGCTGGCGATGTTGGGGCGACGGGACGAAGCTCTCGATGTACTCGATCTCGATCCATCCCGCGAGGAGAATCCCGCCGAAGTCTGTTTGCTGGCGGGAACGATCTACGAGCACAACGCCGACTGGAGCAAGAGTCGTGTCTGGTATGAACGCGCCCGTCAGCAACTTAAACAAAGTAATTCGACCAAGTCCTCACTGTGGGCGACTGCGTATCGTGGGCTGGGATTCTCTCATCGTAAACAAGGTCATAACCGCGCCGCGGAAGCCGCGTATCTGAAGCTGCTGGAACTGGAACCGACCGCGGAAACCCATTTCCTGCTGGCGCAATTCTATGAAAATGCCCAGGCCGGTGAAAAATCAGCCTTCCATCTGCAGCAAGCTGTCGCGCTGAATGCGGAAAAGTTTCGACCTTTGGCCGCCGATCTGAAAGCCAAACTCCAGTCGCACCAGTTCAGTTGTTTTCAAATCTGGCGCGACTGACGTCCCCTGGCCCAACATCGCCGATAAATCCGTCTGCTCTGGTTGAAAATGGAGCCTATCCCCGCTGAGCACAAAAAAACCGAAGTGGTAGGCTCCACTTCGGCGGAATCAGAAAGGAAGTGTCTGGGTGGGTCTCTAAGCCTCCCGGGAGAACTCCTTATGAGAAATCTTTGAGTGTGACTCCCGGAGTAGTGTTTTTATAACATTCTGTCTTCGTCGGTTCAAAATTATTTTGAGTTGTTCACATTTCTTCCGGGACTGTCCATAATAGAGAGTCCTGCCTCAACTGCCTCCAGATTCCGAGTTGATATGAACTTGCGTCTCCTGCTCTCCATGATGGTTGTGTCTCTCTCCTGTGGTTTTTCCGTGAGTGCGGAGGAATCTGCGCCTGATTTCACGCGCGATATTCTCCCCATTTTTGATGCGCGCTGCACTTACTGTCACGGCGAAGATGAACAGAAGGGGGGACTCAGTCTTCACGAACTCGGGCATCTGAAACGGGGTGGTGATCGAGCGGTCCCCGTGGTGCCGGGGAAGAGTGAGGAAAGCCTGTTGTACAAAGCGTTGGTGGAAGACGGCGACCTGCCGCGTATGCCGCTTGAGGATGACCCACTCTCTGCCGAAGAGATTGATCTCATCAAGCGCTGGATCGACGCCGGTGCTCCGGGTTGGAAAGAAACCCCGGTCGCCGAACGGATCGTGAAAACTGATCACTGGTCGTTTCAGCCGATTGTGCGTCCCGTTCCGCCGCGGCTCGACGATCCATCGCTCGTCGAGAATCCGATCGATCGCTTCATCCAACACAAACTCGCGCAGGAAGGGCTCTCCCCTGCACCCGCAGCCGACCGGCGTACGTTGATCCGACGGCTCTCACTCGATTTACTCGGATTGCTGCCCGAACCTGCCGAGGTTGAGCATTTCGTCAACGATACTCGTCCTGACGCTTATGAGCGGTTGGTCGATCGTCTGCTTGATTCGCCTCACTTCGGAGAGCGCTGGGGGCGGCACTGGCTCGATGCAGCCCGCTACGCCGACTCGAATGGTTACACGATCGACGGAGCCCGCAGTATCTGGCCGTATCGCGACTGGGTGATTGAAGCCTTCAATCGCGACTTGCCGTTCGATCGATTCATCATCGAGCAGTTGGCGGGTGATTTGCTTCCCGAGCCTTCGCGGGAACAGCTGGTCGCGACCGGCTTTCATCGCAACACGCTCATCAACGAAGAAGGCGGCACCGACAAAGAGCAATTTCGCGTCGAAGCGGTCGTGGATCGAGTCTCCACCACGGGAACGGTCCTGCTCGGCCTCACTGTGGGATGTGCCCAATGTCATACGCACAAATACGATCCGATCACTCAACGCGAATTCTATGAACTATTCGCCGTTTTCAATCAATGCGACGAACCGTATCTCGACTTGCCGACCGACGAGCAATCCACCAAAAAGCAGGAACTTTCCGCGAAAGTCGCCGACGCGAAACAAGCCCTTAAAGATTACACCTCCGCTCCGGAACAGGATGCGAAAGTCACCGAGTCCCGGAAAGAAATTGAAGCCTGGCTGGCTTCTTCCGAACGATTCTGGAAAGAGACGGAACTGTCCAAAGTTTCGGCCCAGGGAAGTACACAATTCGAAGATCTCGGCGACCGTTCCTGGCTGGTCCTCGAACCTGAAAATCACGAAACCTACATCCTGGAATTCGAGGCGGATGTCTCGATACTGAGCGGGCTGCGACTCGAAGCGCTCACCCACGAGCGGATTCCCAACAAGGGACCTGGTTACACGCCGCACGGGAATTTCACGCTCAATAACGTCCGTCTGGAAAAAGCGGACGGCACGGAAATTCCCCTCGTTCGGGCGGTGGCCGATCATTCGCAGGGAGGCGGTGAGGCGCTGAACGCGATCGATGATGATCCAAAGTCGTTCTGGGCCATCAATGGCGATAAAGCCCATACTCCCAAGGAGATACAGTTCGAGCTCGGCGAAGATGTTACCGTCACCCAAGGAACCAAACTCCGTCTGATTCTGGAACAGGCGTACGGCTCGGCGCCGTATGTGATCGGTCGCTTCCGGGTCTCCCAGACCTCGGCTCCGCGAGATTACCTGCAAATCGCCCTGCTCGACCGTCGCCAATGGGAACAGGATTCCGAATTCAATCCGAAGAAACATGCGGAAGTCTGGCAGAAACTTCAGGAACTCGACCCCGAACGAAAACGGCTCGAACAAGCCGTCAAATCCGCCGAAGCGGAACTGAAAAACCTAAACGCTCGGGTCGCCAGGACCATGATCCTGCGACAGCGGACGGAACTCCGCACGACTCACGTCCATATTCGCGGCGATTTTCTCCGCAAGGGAATTGAAGTCCAACCGAACGTGCCGGCGGTGCTACACGATCTGCCGGAAGGAGTCGATGCCCCCAATCGCCTGGAGTTTGCGCGGTGGCTGATGTCGCCCGAAAATCCACTGACGGCCCGCGTGACCGTGAATCGATTCTGGCAACGGCTGTTCGGGTTGGGAATCGTCGAAACGGAGAACGATTTCGGGATACAAGGCTCTCTGCCTTCTCATCCAGAACTGCTCGACTGGTTGGCCGTGGAATTCATCGAGCAGGACTGGAGTGTCAAAGCGATTCTGAAAACGATCGTGATGTCACACACTTATCGGCAGTCGTCGAATTTGCGTCCGGAGTTGCAGCAACAGGATCCTCGCAACCGACTGCTGGCTCGTCAGTCTCGCGTTCGTCTGGAAGCGGAAATCATCCGGGATGTCGCCCTGGATGCTGCCGGGCTGCTCTCGTCCAAAATGGGCGGACCGGGTGTCTATCCACCTCAACCGGAAGGGATCTACGTTCTGACTCAAGTTAAGAAACGGTGGGACACCGATACCGATGAAGATCGTTACCGTCGCGGTATTTACACCTACCTCTGGCGTTCGAGTCCGTATCCGTTTTTGCCGACCTTCGACGCTCCCTCCCCGACGATGGCGTGTACCCGTCGGGCTCGTTCCAATACACCCTTGCAGGCGCTCACTCTGGCGAACGACGCCGCCTTTGTCGAGATGGCGAAAGGTTTGGCTCAACGGATCCTCGCAGAAGGTCCCGATTATCAGGAAGGTCGAATCCGCTACGCGTGGGAAGTCTGCTTCTCCCGAGAACCAACCGAAGACGAACTCAACCGCCTGTCGCAATTCGTCAGCCGACAAAAAGAACAGCTCAACAATTCAGAGGCCGCAACCGCACTCGCCAACGCGATTGACGTCGAAGAGATCGACCAGACCGATAAAGCCGCCTGGCTGTTGACGGCTCGCGTGCTGATGAACCTCGATGAATTTATTACCCGTGAATAACGGACCTGTGATATGAACGACTCACCACTCGAACAAGCTCAATTGCGAGACATCACCCGCCGGCATTTCTTTTCCGATTGTCGCGTCGGACTGGGAGGTCTCGCGCTGGCCAATATGCTCGGCGAGCAATCGCTGTTCGCGAAGAACGACCGGAGCACGAATCCGCTGGCTCCACAGCAGCCCCATTTCCCCCCCAAAGTGAAGAACGTTATCTATCTCTTCATGGCGGGAGGACCGAGTCAGTTTGAGTTGTTCAATCCAAAACCGAAACTCGCCGAACTGCACGGCAAGATCATTCCCGAATCGTTTGTGGAAGGGAAACGGTTTGCGTTTTTGAAGAAGGACGCCCAGCTTCTCGGTCCCCGTTACCAATTCAAACAGTACGGCGAATCGGGCCGGACGATGTCGGAACTGCTCCCGTATATGTCGGAGATTGTCGACGATGTCGCATTTATCAACACGATGAAAACGGATGTCTTCAATCACGGTCCCGCGAAGCTGTTTACCAATACCGGCTCGCCTCAATTCGGTCGTCCGAGTATGGGGGCGTGGGTGACGTACGGCATCGGCAGCGAATCGCAATCGCTGCCGGGATTCGTCGTGTTGCAATCGGGACCGCGAGGGCCGCGCGGCGGGACTCCTCTCTGGGGAAGTGGTTTTTTACCGACCTCGTATCAAGGCGTTCCGTTCCTGAACGGGAAAGATCCGATTCTGAATCTCTCCTCCCCGGAAGGGATTTCTCCTGAGCAGCAGGGTGATTTTGTCGGCGCGGTGAAAGACTTGAATTCGCTGCGATTGTCGGCAACGAACGACCCGGAAATTTCGACGCGTATCTCTTCTTACGAGATGGCCTATCGGATGCAAACGAGCGCTCCTGAGTTGATGGACCTTTCCGGAGAAACGAAGGAGACGCTCGACATGTACGGCGTCGATCCGAACAAGCCGTCTTTCGCCCGCAATTGTTTATATGCGCGTCGACTGATTGAAAAAGGGGTTCGCTTCGTGCAGCTTTATCACACCGACTGGGATCATCACGGCGGCGGACAAAACCTGGAAAAGAATCTGCCGGCAGTCGTCAAACAGGTCGATCAATCATCGTCGGCATTGATCAAGGATTTGAAACAGCGCGGTCTGCTCAAAGATACGCTGGTCGTCTGGAGCGGCGAATTCGGTCGCACACCTCAGGGAGAACCGCGCGATACGACCGGTCGCGATCATCACATCGATGCTTACACGCTCTGGATGGCGGGGGGGGGCGTGAAGCCGGGCGTCAGCATCGGCGAGACGGACGAGATCGGTTACGAAGCGATCGAAGATCCGGTCCACGTTCACGATTTGCAGGCGACGATTTTGCATCTGTTGGGACTCGATCATAAGCGGTTGACTTTCCGCTTTCAGGGACGCGATTTCCGTCTCACCGATGTGCACGGTCACGTGGTGGATAAGATCCTCGCCTGACCGAGAAAGCTGCTTTCCATCAACCCATCAAAAAACACCCCGAAGGAATCCCTCGGGGTGTTTCTTTATTGTGTGCCTGAATGAATCAGACTATCACGAATCGCGGACCGAAATCATTCGGGGGTAGCCGATTCGCCTTCACCTTCGGCAGGAGCTTCTTCGCCTTCACCTTCGGCGGGAGCTTCTTCGCCTTCAGCCGGTGCTTCTTCCATGCCACCTTCTTCTCCAGCGGGAGCAGCTTCTTCACCGCCGCCAGCAGGTGCCGCTTCGTCACCACCGCCGCAACCGATGGTTGCGAACGTCAGACCGAAAATCATCATCCAAGTGAACAGTTTCTTCATAACAACAGACTCCTTAAGTCTTTCAATGTCTATCTCCGGCCATTCCCGGACAATCGGGAACGAGCCTGTCCACCTAGGTAGAGACGTGTCGAGTCGGATTTATTCCCCGGATTTTGAAATTTCTGCAACTTATTTCCAGACTGTTTTTTAGGGGGTGAACGGCAAAAATTGCAAAATGTTCCGAATGAAATGGAATTTTTGATTCTTCGCTTGACACATCACGGGACTTTCCATAAAAGCCTCCCACCTATCCGAAGTCCCGTTCCGGGGCTGAGACCCGAATTGATCGGCCAATCACGAAACTGACGTTCCTCGTCACTCTGATTCACCGCCAATTCAACCCATCCAGAGGACCATCCGGTCCACACAAGATTACCCACACGATTACGAACACCGATTCACGAATTCAATAATCCTTCCTCACCGAATGACCTGAGTTCCGAACCGGACCTTGAAATCACCTGTATTCATTCAATTGCGAAGACAGGAACATCGATGAAAACTTTGCGACCATTAGCCGCCTTTGTCATTACTGCCGTCAGCATCCTGACGGGACCGAACGTCGTTCGGGCTGCTGAGCCGATCAGCATGTCCGAAACTCAATCCGACGCCCAGGTCTCCGGAACGCTTCCAAACTCGCGAGCGGGTTTGATGACGTTGGGATCTCTGAGCGGTCTCAACGAAGTCACCATCGGGGCTCTTCCCTCGGTCGGGTTCTCCGGAAACTTCGGAGACAACTACTGGCGGCAGGACTTCTACACAGTAGACGCCTTCCTCCCTTGGAACCTAAATCCGGGAACGGATTACTTCTTCGGAGAAATCGGCCTCTCCATTACCGAACAAGGTCAGGCCGCCGGGAACCTCGGTGTGGGATACGCCTACTACCTCGCAAATCTCGACCGACTAATGCGAATGTCGAGTTACTTAACCATCGACGGTCAATACGAAAAGACCCGTGCCGCCTGGTCGTTACGGGGGGAAAGTCTCGGTAAGTATGTCGATGTGCTCTCCGGAATCCAGATCGTCACCACCGACTCCGACGATATTGTCGGCACAGGATTTACGGGAGTGGAAGGTTTCTCCGGAAACAAATATCTGCTTCAGGGAATTCAGGTCCGGGAAACCGCGTTCCACAACGCCGACATTGAAATCGGCGGACCGCTCCCCTACCTGGGTGACTACGGGATCAGCGCGTATGCCAAAGGGTACTACATGTTGAATACCCAGAACGATCTCGACTCACTCGGATTCGGATTCCGCAGCGAATGGTCGATCACGGAAGATGTCACCTTCAATGTCAACTACACCAAAGACGACATCTTCGATCACAGCTCCTGGTTCAATATTACCATGGCGACTCCGGACGGGGCACCGCGAAACTTCCTGCGCCCGATCAGCACTCGTGAACGATTCTCGAAACGTGTTCATCGCACGGGAAGAATTCCGACCAAAGTTACAGAGACTTATTCTTCTATTGCAGCTACCAATGCTAAAGGTGGAGGAGCACTTGATTTCTTATGGGTTGATCCTAATCGGGCAACCGATGGGAACGGAACATTTGAGAATCCGTATAATAATCTGGAATCTGCCCGATTAGCAAATTCTGCAGCAACAGACGTGATCCTGGTCACTCCCGACACCACAAATCTTGATCCGGGAGAGAATCTTGTCCTAACGGACACCTTGCAATTATTCGATAACCAATACCTACTTTCGACCAGTGTCGATCACACAATCCCCACTGGTAACGTGGGCGATCTATTCTTTGCAGGAACTGGTGGAAATGGGGCTCTCATCAGCAACGAATCTACCATACCTGATTCCGTCGTAACGCTCGCGAATTGGAACACGGTTTCTGGATTCATCATTGACGGGCGAGATGAAAACGGTGACATCATTCATAACGGTATCACCGGTTCGGGAATCAGCGGATTCGACATCAATCGAAATACGATCCAGAACGTTGTCAATGGAACGTTGATCACCCACATGGGTTCGGATATCGGCTATTTCAACGACAACATCGTCACTGGTGGCGGAAATAATTCAACTCGCGGATTTTCCATCACTCACACGGGTGGAACACTCGCTCTCTCAGCGCAACGAAATAATATTTCAGGCTTCCTGGGTGAAGACGTCGATGCCGACGGGATGCTCGATCCGGGCGAAGACTTGAACATGAACGGTCAACTTGACTTTGGTATTGGGCTAGAGATCATCGCCAACGGTGGCACGATCAATGCTTGGGATCCGAACGTTTTCGGGCAACCAGTCCCACTACCTCCAGAGATGTTGGATGAAAAAGAGTTTGGAATTCTGGACAACGTTTCGAACAGTAACGGTACAGGAATGTTGATTCAGGCCAATAATGGAGCCACTGTCAATGCCGACATCCAAGGCAATCAGTTTTCAAATAACGTGAATCCCGAGACTGGAGCTCGTCTCGAATCCATCGGAGGTACACTCAATGTATTGGCCTTCAACGAAAACCTGGTCACAAACAATATCGGCAACGGGCTTATCTTCCGAGCTGACGACAATGGCGGTGGACCGGGGACCATCAATATCTTTGACATGAACAACAACACCATTACCGGCAATGGTTTCAACACCATGGAAAATCCCGAAGGAACCAATAACAACGGAATATTCATGGTTGCCGATAATGCAAGTGTCATTAACGCACACACGGGTCTGATGGGTCTCGGATTCGACGGAATGGGACTTACTGACAACAACATTAGTAATAATGCGGGTGGCGGTTTACTGGCTCTCGTCGATAACGGCAGTATTTTGAGATTGGATTTCGAAGAGGGTGAAACAGGTAATGTCGTTAACAACAACGGCAGAGACGGCCTCTTCTTCCAGATCGAAAACGGTTCACTTGTTTCTGCAAACATCTTCAACGGCGAATTTAGCAATAATAGCGGCTTCGGTATTGGTGCCGAATTGTTGAGTGGCAGTGCATTGACCGCTAACATCGGGTCGTACGGTGCCGGAACAGGAAATACGGTCTTTAACAACCAACGGGCGGGTATCGGGTTCGCAGCCTTCGAAACCAGCACGATCTTCAACACCAACATCATCAACAATGTCGTTCAATCCACTAACGCCAGCCAAATCCCGCTGGATAGGTTCGGAGGTGATGGAGTTGCTATTCTGGTCGATGAATCGACTCTCGTAGATACGGTGATTGATTTGAACATCATCGGGGAACTTGATACTCCGGCGCTTGGAAACATTGGTAACGGTATTCGCATCGAAACAACGGGCTCCTCGGCCAGCGGTATTCAAAATCTCGTGATTGGTAATCTGGACGGAGACAACAATAACGGAAACCAGATTGGCAACAACGCAGGCGACGGTATTCACATCGAACGTAGCGTCGCGTCTTTGATTCCAGCATCGCTACAAATTGTGGATAATAAAATCTGGAACAACAACTCAGATGGTATCGAAATCATTTCTCGCGGATCGGACAACGCGGTCTCGTTCTTCAACATAGAAGACAATCAAATTTTTACCAACGCATCCAACGGGATCAATCTACAGCTTCAATCCGATGCCCAAATGAATGTTGATATCATCAACAATGTGATCGACGGCAATAGCTCCAACGGTATCCTGACGAGCGAAAACGTCAACGCGGCAGAGGATATGCGATTCATATCGGGAACTTGGGATTCCAACCTGATCATTAACAACGGTGGAAACGGGATTAATAATAATGCTCTTCTGAATAACCTCGTGGTCTCAGCAAATCTCATAGAACAGAACGGTTTGAACGGCATTCTTCATAACAGTGCTGGCACAGCTTTTTACGTCGGCAATCGTGTTTTGAGCAACGGGGTCAATAGCGTGACCGGTGCAAACCACGGTATCGATATTCAAGGGCAACAGTTCAAACAAGTCGGTCTCCAGAACAATTTGGTGGACAACAACGACGGGGACGGGCTTGAAGTCCGATTCAACGATGCTGGCATCGACGACGGGTTCTCCCCTGGATTCTTCCTGTTCTCTCTCAACGACGTCTTCTCAAACAACGGCGAACGCGGCATTGATATTCTGAACCAGGGGGAGGCAGATTCCTTTATCCAATTCGATTCTGCAAGGGTCGTCAACAATCAACTTGAAGGTGTTTATGTAGTAAATACTGCTTCCACTACGCAGGGACAGAATGCTGCTGCGGGAGCGGCTCTGGACTCTAACGGTAGCATAGACGCAGATGTTCAACTTAACTTCGCCTTCACAAATGGTACCGTTGAAGGTAACGGAGTCGGAAGTGGGTTCAACTCAACCGGACTCTTGATTCGAGTCGGAACTTCGGAGATTGCGGCTCAAAATTTTGCAAGCAATACGTTCAGCGGTGTCGTTGCCAATATCGATAATAACATCATGCAAGGAAACCAAGGGCACGATTTCTACGTTGATGCATTTGTCTCAACGGTTAATCCACCAACGAACCGAGCGAACGTTGACCCCTTGGCACGATTGGACCTGAATTTCACCAACAATACTGGTGACTCGATCAATGTTGATGCCTCGAACTTCGCCGTCTTCTATGACAATGCGGATGCTGGCAAATCGCCTTGGGATATTACTCGCCGCCGAAACGCGACGCGACTGTCCGATGACGACTTCATCTGGTTTGGAGCGGTTAACGATACAATGGCCGACTTGGATGACTTCGATGTCGACGACCAGTTCATGCCTGGCTTCTTCAACGGGGCCGATGACAGTTTCAATGGACGTGACCTAACATTTACCAGTGGTCCGAATGCAGGTGCAACCCGAACTATTACTGATTCAACAGCAGCTGGAAACTTCACCTTCGGCGTTCCCTGGTTAGCAGTTGCGGGTAATAACAATCAATTCTTCGTCGATTTCACAGGAACGTTTTACCCCGGATTGGGAGAGAGCACATTCCGTTTCTTTGACGATGGAAACTCGAATAACTTCACCTCCGGACTTGGTGGCTTTAACACCTTCGGTGATATCCGACCAGGAGCTGCAAATCGTCAAGGTGAAGAAAATTCCGAATGGGACGAGGTGTTCGCTCCTTTCTAAACTTCACTTAATGACTTGATGAACACTCCACACTCCCTCGGTTGTTATCACAACCGGGGGAGTTTTTTTATGCGCACAGTCTGACAGGTCACCACATCACGGAACGACCGGCTTGAGCCGCTGCTCGGGATTCGCTTTGCTGACCGGATAAACGGCGTGATGATCGTTCATCGCGGTCACCAGCCCCTGCATCAGTTCGCGGAGCTTGGCCGGTTTCTCCTCGGCCAGATTGGTCGATTCAAAGGGGTCCTCGGCGAGATTGTAGAGCTGATAGGTCATGCCGTCCGATTGCTCCGACGGATAGTAATGATAGATCACCTTCCAGTCGCCTTGGCGATAGACGGTGAAGTAATCGCTGCGATGCGGCGAATGCGGATAGTGCATCAGAAATTCTTCCGATCGGCTGGGATCCGGTTTGCCGGTCAACAATCGATTCAACTTGTGACCGTCGACGGTGTGAGATTTCGGCACATCGACATCGACGAGTCCCAGAATGGTGGGGAAGAGATCCATGACAGCGGCCTGCTGCGATTGAATCACATTTTGAGCGACCGGCAGTTTCTGTTGATAGGGATTGTCTTTGTTCGGTTTGGCCCAGGCGGCGATCAGCGGCACCCGCATCCCCCCTTCGTAATGGGCGCCTTTCTTTCCTCGCAAGGGAGCGGCACAGGCGACTGCATGTTGATGGCCGAGCGGCGCGTCGGAGCCGTTGTCTCCCAGGAAAAAGACGAGCGTATTTTCGGCAACACCCAGTTCGTCCAGATGATCGAGAATATCCCCCAGCGACTTGTCCATCCCTTCAATCAACGTGGCGAATGCCTGAGCGTTTTTTGGCTTGCCGGAATCAGTGTAATGGTCGGCGAACCGCGGATCGGAATTGAACGGTGCATGCACCGCGTAATGAGACATGTAGAGATAGAACGGCTTGTCCGCCTCCACGGTTTCGGTGAGTCGCTTCTTGGCCTCGATCGTCAATGCTTCCGTGAGAAATGTTTCCGTGCCGTGATACTTTTCCAGATGGGGGACTTTGTTTTTATGATTGGGATTGCCGTAGTTCTTTTCGCCGTAATAGCTGCCCGGGGCGCCGACCGAACGGCCGGCGATGTTGACGTCGAAACCGAGATTGAGCGGTTCGGCCCCTTCATGTTCTTCGGGACCGAAGTGCGCTTTCCCGACATGGATGGTTTTGTAGCCGTTCTTGTGGAGAATTCCCGGCAAAGTCACATCACCGATATTCAAACCGTCCCAATCCCAGTCGGGCGGACCGTACGGTCCTTTGTTGTTCTGCCACGGATTAATCCAGTTGGTGGCGCGGTGTCGGGCGGCGTTCTGTCCGGTCATGATGGCGATGCGGGTCGGCGAGCAGACGGACATCGCGTAGAAGTTATTGAATCGCGTCCCGATTTTCGCCAGGCGTTCCATATTCGGCGTGCGGTAATAATCGTTGAGCGGATAGCGTTTCGGCTGGTCGTTCTCGTCAGTCAGAAACGGAACGGAGGTGTCCATGACTCCCATGTCGTCAACCAGAAAGACGACGATGTTCGGCTTCTCAGCCGCAGAGAGCGAGAAAACTGTGCACAAAAATAATGTGAGTGTGAGGAAGAGACGTATCATGATAACTTCTCCGAGCATTACAATGATTGAGATCAGTGACGGCATATTTCGGACGTCAATTCACTCTACCAGAATCGGATCGTGAGTTCGAAAATGAAATCTGATGAGAAATAGAAAACGACGTACCGTGGTTTGAGTCTTAATGAGAAGGAAGTTCATGCAGGACGATTTTGATTCCCATCCCGCCAGTCATCCTACCAAAACAGCACTCAATCCCTGGAAAGTGGCGGGCTGGACCTGCGCGCTCGTGATACTTGGGAGCGTTTTGGCGTGCGTCACGATGGCCGGTCTGAGGAGTGAAGGATTGACCCACGTCACAGTCACTGCGTTGCCGCAAACGGAAGAGCCCCGCGATCACAAGCTGCCGTTCATCAAGAAAAAAGAAGCCCTTCCTGATTACGAACTGGTGGTCAATCTTGTTGACGGATCGCGCCGGTCATTGGGAATGAAGCCCGATCAGTCGGCGAAAGCGGGATTGAATTGGGGACTGAATGAACCGATCAGCCTCAAAGAGATTGTCAGTCTCCGCCTAATGGACCAGGATCAATATGTTTCGGACACGGTTGCCGAAATCCAGTTTCAAGATCAGGACCAGATTGAATCCGGGTATCGATTTGAATACGAGACTCGACGTTCGATGGGTGTTGGTCTCAAATCGTTTTTTCAGACACCAATCGGGATGGCGATTTCGGCAGGATTCACTCTTTCGATCATTATCCTCATCTTGGCAATCTTCTGTGCTGCTGGAGGAGTTCTCTAAAATATTGACCTGTTCTCAGGGCGATGACGAGGATTGATGCGTGTCCCTTCAGGTGAGAATCTCGTCGATGACATAGCCGTGCACATCGGTCAAACGGCGATCGAGCCCATTGTGATACCAGGTCAATCGCTCGTGATCGAAGCCTAACAGTTGAAGAACGGTGGCGTAAAAATCCCAGACGGTCGTCGGGTTCACTTCCGCGCGACGTCCGAATTCATCGGTCGCTCCGTAGCTCACGCCTCCTTTAACGCCCGCTCCCATCATCCAGCAGGTGAAACCATCCGGATTGTGATCGCGACCGGCGGTTCCCGCCTGATGGGTCGGCATGCGACCGAACTCGGTCGTCCAGAGAACGAGGGTGTCTTCCAGGAGCCCCGATTGCTTCAAATCGGAGAGGAGCGCGGCGGTCGGTTGATCGAAGATGGGGCAATGCCGTTCGTAATCCGATTTGAGCGTTTTATGAGCGTCCCAGTTGAGCAGTCCGTCCACTCCCGACGCCCGAGACGCACAATACAGATTCACGTAACGGACATCCCGTTCGAGCAGTCGTCGCGCGAGGAGACAATTCCGCGCGTAGGCGGCTTTCAGTTTGTTTTCGTCTTGGGTGCCGTAGGATTGGTGTGTCGAGGCCGATTCCTGCGAGAGGTCGGAGACCTCGGGAGCCGACATCTGCATCCGTCCGGCGAGTTCGTACGCCGCGATGCGGGCCGAGAGATCGGATTGACCCGGATTCTGTGCGGCGAAGTTGCGATTGAGCGTTTTCAACAGATCGCGGGACGCCGACTCGGTCTCGCGGGAAATCAGGTCCGGACGTTCGATATTCCGGATCGGCTGATGATCGCTCATCATGATCGCCTGATGTTTGGCGGGCAAAAAACCGTTCGACCAGTTCGCTTTTCCGTTGGGGGGTTCGCCGCGGATGTCACTGATCGCCACATAAGTCGGCAGGTTTTCATTGGCGGATCCGAGAGCGTAACTTGTCCAGGCTCCCGCGGCCGGAAAGCCTTCGGTCGGATGCCCTGTATTCATAAACACACACCCTGGGCCGTGCGTGTTGGACTTGCTCTGCATGGAGTGAATGAAGGCGATGTCGTCCACATGCTGCGACATATGGGGTAACATGCTGGTCCACATCTTGCCCGATTCTCCCGCCGGCGCAAACGCCCACGGACTCTGCATAAGGTTGCCGTTCTTTCCCTGGAAGGAGACGAAGTTCTCCTCGCCGGGCAGCGGTTGGCCGTGATATTTCTCAAGCGACGGCTTGTGTTCCCAGAGATCGAGATGGGAGGCGGCTCCGGGGCAGAAGATTTGCAGGACCCGTTTGGCTTTCGGTGCGTGATGCGTCAAACCGCGACCCGGTTGCCAATTCGTCGGTTCGCTGGCGAAAGCACCGCCGTTGAGTAAGTGAACCAACCCCACACCGGTGAGACCGGTGGTGACATTGTTTAGAAATCCGCGTCGGGTGATGTCTTGAAAGGTCATCATTCCACCTCAATGAATTCTAGTCGTCGTCGAGAAATTCCGATTCCTCGTGCATATCGAAACGTTTGGCGACTTCGGGATCGGTCGTGACTAATAAAACCTTCCCATCCCGAATCCCTCTACCGAGATCAACGAATACCCCTGAATCCTTCATGTCGGATAAGAGAGCGTCGTCTGATCCTGTCGCTTGAATGAACGATTCCAGCGACTCCACTTCCGCGATTGAATCGAGCGAGAGCGAATCGGGAACCGGCCAAAACCGGAGATACCGTCGCGGAGTCTCGTTCACACCCAGCCAAAGCTCGTCATATTTGGATCTCACATAGGGATTCAGAACATCCGCATAACCTCGAGAGAGAGGAACTAACTTGATCAGTTCCTGTACATCGGCCAGATCTTTCATCCGATCCGCCCCCGACATCCCGGACGCCAGTTTGAGTTCAATCAGTGTCTTCAGATTGACGTAAGAGATGCCGTCTTCAACTTCGGTAACTTCCTGTGGAGCGGGAAAACTGATGGGTTTCTCTTTTCCGTCACCTGGAAACGAACCACTCGTCAGGAATACAATGCGGACTCCCGATTGCGTATCGCGTAAATTTTTGCTGCGTTCGAAGGGAGGGGTGTAACCGAGGCCAGTCAGCTTTTCGTGAATCGTTTTCAAGTCTTCTTTATTGACGAGAATATCCACATCTTCGGTAAATCGGCGAAACCCATGCTTCGCGAGCGCCATCCCTCCGACGATAGAATAGGGAATCCCTAATTCAGACAAGCGCCCGGCAATGCGACGTAAGGTCTGATGCGTTTCGCTCGTCTCTTCAAAAAAACGATCCCCTTCACTCATGGCCCACCTCGGATCCTGATTGAGTCGCGATTCGTAGTTGATAACGACATCAGACATATGATCGATCTCCGGAAGTAACCCGTTTGCCAGAGGTGGTTTCCGTTCGTTTCTCTATTACTGCACGTAAATCAGTTCGCTGGTATTCAGTAACACGCGGCAGAAGGCTTGCAAGGAATGCTCTTCGATCAGTCCTCGACATTCCTCGAGTTCATCGTTCTTTGGTTCTCGCCCGTAACAAAGTGCGAACGCCCGCTTGATTTGTTGTTCGAGGTCGTCACCCGCCTCAGAGCGGAGACGTTCCGCCAGTGCGCTCGCCATATCGATTGTGAAATTGTGATTCAGGAGCGTGAGCGCTTGCAGCGGCGTGGTCGTTTCGGCCCTGTTGGGCGCGGAGAACGCACAATCAGGTTGATCGAACTCGGTCATCAGATCGACGACCGACGCGCGGGCATTCTGGTGATAGACGGCCCGGCGATAGGTTTCGGGACCGTGATTGTCGAGAGGCACATAAGTCGCCACATTGTCCTGCTGGTATTCGTAGAGACGGAAACCGGGGCCGCCCATGCGTTCGTCCAACTTGCCGGCAACCTGTAAGATCGTGTCGCGGATTTCTTCCGCCGAGAGACGGCGAGGAGGAAAACGCCAGAGCAGGCGAGAGTCGCCGTCGATCCGGGAAGCATCTTCGCGCCAATCGGATGATTGTCGATACGTTTGGGAAGAGACAATCAGACGATGGAGAGGTTTGAGACGCCAGTCGTTTTCGATCAGATAATTCACGAGGAAATCGAGCAATTCCGGATGCGTGGGTCGTCCGCCCATGTAGCCGAAGTCGTTCGGCGTCGCCACGATGCCGGTTCCGAAATGATGCTGCCAGACTCGATTGACAAGCACGCGAGCCGTCAGCGGGTTTTCCGGACTCGCGATCCACTCCGCCAGTTCGAGGCGTCGTTGTGATTCGGAGGCGTCTTTGTTGACTCGATAAGTCGGCCCTCGTTCCTCCAGTATCGACAAGCTGGCGGGGACGACTGCGTCCCCTTTTTTCTGCGGACTTCCACCCAGAAAAATATGAAACGGCCCCGGAGCGGCTTGATGGGTTCCGAGCCAGGCGGTCTTCAGCGGAGGCACGGAATTAATTTCATTGGTGACCTGCGCCAGTTCCTGATTGATGCGAGTCAGCTCGGCCGCCTGTTCGGGAGTTGGTTGGGTCGCCCGATCGATACGATATTGGCGATGAGCTTTGCTGACCGGTTTTCGATCGCGGCCGTTGGCGACTTCCTGCCACGACTTTCCATCCAGAGAAACTTCGATGCGATACTCGGCGACGAATACGAACTTTCGATGGTCGGGTTTGGATTCTCCCAGTGCGCTCGAGAATGTGACGCGGTCGATCTTCGTCGGCTGGGCCAGTTCAATCGTGAGATCGTTTCCGGCGGCCAGAAACCGCTCCCCCGGTTTGCCGTCGATGGCGAGATGCGGCCCATAGGCTCCGGGGAAGTCTTTAATTTCCCGGGCTCGACCGGTGGCTTTGCCTCCGTTCGCGGCAAGTGCCACATTTGTGGAATCGGAACTCGCCGACCAGACTTCAAATTCGTCGATGCGAAACCCGGACTTCGCGCCGAAATTGATGTCCTGCGAATCACAGATCAGGCGGACAAACTTCGCCTCCACGGGCTCGAATTCTTCGGTCGTCCCGCGCCGATCGACGGAGGGACGCGTCCAGTTTTTCTCCAGCGATAATGCTCCCGCCGTTTTACCGCGATGCGAGAGATGACGTTCGTCGACGGGCTTCCGGTCTTCGCCGTTCGTCACTTCACGCCAGGACTCTCCATCGATCGATACCTCGATCCGATATTCGAGCGGCAGGCGGTCCTGGTATTGTCCTTCGCGATCGCGTCCCCAGACGACGCGGTTCACGTCCGTCAAACGGGGAAGTTCAATCTGAGCCCAGCCGGTCGTTTCGCGGCTGATCCAGCTATGTTGATTCCCGTGTTGACCGTCATTGAGATGTTCGATCTGATGAATCGGATATCCGGGCAACAACGACGAAGCGGTCGCCACGCTACCAGCCGAAGCCAGTGCAAGATTCTCGTCACTCTCCGGACCATACACTTCCAGTTCATCGAGGCACGGCTGGCTTTGATTCGCATGGGTGATCGTGAATCGAACGAACTTCGCCGAGACGGTGGGAAATTCGTCGACATTTCGGCGGACGTTGACGGCAGGCCGTGACCATTCGTCATTCGATTCCCACAACCGCTGGGCAATTTCTGTTTTGAGCTGTTGTTGCTGGCGGGTTAACTCGACCTTTCGCTCGTTCAACGGCTTGATTTTCGCGGCGTAGGCCTGTTGTTCCTTGTCCGAAGCCCAGACGCGTGAACCGTGTCGCACGCCGGCAAACGTCGCGTACCAACCATAGTAGTCTTCCTGAGTGAGTGGGTCGAATTTATGATCGTGACACCGCGCGCATCCCAGAGTGAGTCCCAGAAAAGCTTCCCCCGACGCCCGGATCATTTCGTCGATCGTATTCGCTCGAATCTGGGCCGCCGCCACCGGATCCTGATTCCCGACATTGTCGTAAGGGCCGGCGACCAGAAACGCGGAGCCAATTTCGCGTGCCGGATCATCGGGTGCGATAATGTCTCCGGCGAGATGCTCGCGAATCAGTTGATCGAAGGGCTTGTCTTCATTGAAGGAACGAATGACGTAATCCCGGAACGGCCAGAGATCGTTGATGATTACGTTTCGTTCGAACCCGTTGCTTTCGCCGAACCGAACCACATCGAGCCAGTGGCGTCCCCAGCGTTCGCCGTAATGGGGAGAGGCCAATAAGCGATCGACCAGATTTTCGTAAGCCTGTGGATCGGAATCATTCACAAAGGAATTGATCTCTTCCGGAGTCGGCGGGAGACCAGTGAGGTCGTAAGTGACTCGGCGGATCAGCGTGCGTCGATCGGCGGGAGCGTTCGGAGTCAGATCCTGATCGCTCAGTTTCTGGAGAATGAAGGCATCGATGGGGTTGGATTTCCAATGCGGGGGAGAATCGTCGACAACCGGAACGGACACTTGTTCCAACGGCTGTAACGACCACCAGGACTCGTCGGCTTTGGATTTCTCTTTGACCAGTAGCCCGGCGGGCCATTCAGCTCCCTCGCGGATCCATTGTTTCAATAAATCGACTTCCACGTCCGAGAGAGCGTCGCCTTCCTTCGGCATCTCGGGCGACGTTCCGCTTTG
The DNA here is from genome assembly GCA_014762625.1 of Planctomycetaceae bacterium. Taxonomy (GTDB): domain Bacteria; phylum Planctomycetota; class Planctomycetia; order Planctomycetales; family Planctomycetaceae; genus JABURQ01. The sequence goes on from JABURQ010000044.1 coordinate 61,165, forward strand.
AGAGACGACGAGATCGATCAGATAGCTGTTCTCGGGATCACCGGCAATTACATAACCGTTCTCTTTGAGATCTGCGAACGTCTCCAGGGAAAGCTCCCCTTTCCGGTTATTCGGTGAGTGGCAGCGAATACAGTGCGTTTCCAGCAAGGGAGCAATCTGTCGTTCGAAGTCAATCTTCCCGTTCTCGCCTGTCTCCTCTTGAGCGGGAGTCGAGACGATGAACGAGGTCGCCAGAATTAGAGCGGTGAGCGAGACCGTAATTCTCATCAGAAAACCTTTCCGACTTGGCGGAAAAAATTATCGCAGACCGGGGGTGGGAGTCTGCTCGGCAAGAAATGAGTCGAGATTCAATTGGTCGAGTTCCCGGCGACCAAAGAGATCCTGCACCAGCGCGTACCCCGCCTGATTCACGTGATAACCCATCGCGTCGGCGGCGGCTTCGCGATCGTTCTTGATAATTGCCCGGACGATCGCCAGATGCTCGTCGTTCTCTTCCATTTCAGAATAATTCGCGCGGGCAGCCCGCACGTTATCTCGAGCATCGCGCAATGTGCGATACAGAACCGCATATCGGTCGATTTCGTATCCCAGTCGCTCGTTACCGCAACGTTCCGCAAGAACCGTATGCAGTTCGTTATCGAGCAATTTGGTTTCTTCCAGCCACGCTTCGTCACGATCCGCTGTGGAGAGACGCGAAAAGTTGGCCTCCATCAACTCCAGTTCGCTGGGTGTAAAATGGCCCACGCAACCTCGCACCGCCTCACATTCGAGAATGCGACGCAGATGACAGATTTCCCAAAGCTGTTTCGGGCCGAACTCGCGAACTTCCGCACCACGATTCGGTCGCAACTCAATGACGCCGACACCCGCCAGCTCAACGAGCGCCTCGCGCACGGGCGTCACGCTGACGTCGCACTCTTCGGCCAGATGTTCAACGCGCAGCCGCGCTCCAGTTTCGTATCCGCCATTGAACAGTCGTGTCAGAATGAACCGGACGACCGCATGGCGACGGTTTCCATGATTAAAGCCCATGCGACCGGCCTTATGATGGGAGAGGGATTGTGCATAATTTTTGTCAATTATATGCATTCGTCAGACTCGATCGCAAGCAGATTCCCCGATTTCTCTCAGGTTTCGTCTGCATAGTGGATCAAGCTGAAACATTCATGAGGAGCGAGTTTTTCCCGACCGTTGAGGAAGTCGAGTTCAATCAGGAACGCGCATCCGAGGATCGTCGCCTGACTGTGTTCGACCAGTTTGACGCAGGCTTCCATTGTACCACCGGTTCCCAGCAAATCATCTAAAATTAAGACCCGATCGTCTTGAGAAATAGCGTCAGTGTGAATCTCCAGGGAATCGGTTCCGTATTCCAGTTCGTAATGAAACGCTTGCGTTTCAAACGGCAACTTTCCCGGTTTCCGAACCGGTATGAATCGAGCACCAAGTGCTAAAGCCAACGGAGCAGCGAAGATAAAGCCTCTCGCTTCTGCGGCCACAATCGCCGTGACTCCCGCGTCCTTGTACTTTTCTACGAACTGATCGATCACCGCCTGAAAGGTTTTTGGATCGGCCAGCAGAGGAGTAATGTCGCGGAACATGATGCCCGACTTGGGAAAATCGGGAACATTGCGGATACAGGCTTTGAATTCGGCTTCGTTCATGACGGGGACTCTTTGGTCAGAGAGAGTTCACAGTTTTTCACAGGTTACCCCAAGCGAAAGCGAAATTCACTCCGGGATCACACGCACATCGGGCAGGTTTCGATAGAGCCCATCGTAATCCAGGCCGTAACCGACGACGAATTTATTCGGGATTTCAAAGCCGAAGTAATCGGGGGACAGACCCGTTTCGTTCCGTTCGGTCTTCCACAACAGAACGGCGGATTGCAAAGAGGCGGGTTGCATCGCGGAAATGATGCCGATCATCCGATTTAAAGTGTGTCCGGTGTCGAAAATATCGTCGAGCAGGAGAACGTGCTGCCCTGTAAGGACAGGCAAGCCCGAAATATCGACGGCCAATTCGCCCGCCGAAGTAGAAGCTCCCCGATAACTGGAGGCGTTCAAGAACTCCAGTCGCACGGGAATTTCCAGTCCGCGGATCAGATCGGACAGAAAAACAACCACGCCGGACATGATCCCCACCACGACAACTTCCCGGCCTGCGTAATCGTTGTTGATCGTCGCCGCCAAATCGCGCAGCCGGGAATCGATCCGTTCCCTGGTAAGGAGGACATCCAATTGTTCGGCGGGAGGGTGATCCATGAACTGATCCATCCGAAGTTGAGCACCATTCGGGCATCAGACTCTAATCAGCCGGCGGAAAAAAGTCGAATGCCCCAAAACCGGGTGTGACGTAACGATCGGTCAAGCAGCGCAGTTTGCACAGAATATGCGGCCCGAATTCGGGCGTCAAATGTTGCCAGAACGACACACATTCACAGCTTTTGAGAACGGATTTACGTCGAAACTTCGCGCGCCAAGCAACGTCGTAGACTCCGCGTTGACAGCAACTTGCGCGAGAATTAGAGTTCCATCGTCAGAACGAAAATCCGACACCAACCAAGACACGGCGAGACACAACGGATTAACTCGTCGAAGCAACATTTTCAGCGAAAGATCGTTATGAACTCTCGTTTCGAACAACATCACGAATCCAACTGGTGGTCGCAGATGTCGCGTCCTCATTTTCTGCATCCGCCGGAATCTCTGCAGGAGATCTCCCTTTCCGAAGAAGATTTAGAGCATGAGCTGGCTGCTGTCGATACCGACTTGCCGCTTTCGCTCCACTTACCGGAGCCGTTTGAGCCTCGCTACCATTACCCGGTCGTGATCTGGTTGCATCAGGATGAAAGCAACGAGGATGAGTTGCACACCATCATGCCTCAGATCAGCGATCAGAACTATATCGGTCTCGCGTTTCGCGGAACCTCCGATGACGGCCAGACTCCGAGCGGACACTTTCACTGGGAAGCGTCTCAAGCCAAGCGGGAAGAACTGCTGGAAGAAATTCGTGAGACGATCGCCGAGATGAGTCGGTTTTTCCGCATGGACATGAATCGCATTTATCTCGCCGGTTTCGATGCCGGAGCTACGGTCGCTTTGGAGCTTCTGCTGGATGCCCCCGAACTATTCGCCGGAGCCATCGCCTTGGGTGGGGCCGTCCCGCCAACCGACGGATTCGGCAGTCGCTTCCGAGAACTCTCGAAGCGAAAAGCCTGGCTCGGTTGGGGGCGTCAAGACAGTTTGCTCGATACCAAGACATTCCGAGAGCAAGCCGATCGACTGGAACGAACCGGTCTCCAAGTCGAGACGGCACTCTATAATTGCGGTCACGAACTGACGCCGGAAATGCTCAGAGAGATCAACCGCTGGCTGATGACGGGGTGTCGCACGGTCTTTGTGTGAATCGCGTTCATCGATTCTTCACGCGAGCCCGGTTGTCGAACTGACCCGGCTCGCGTTATTCTGAGACGCACACCTCGTCTCAGAAGGAAACAATATGACAGTAAAGCGACTGCTGTTTGTCTGTGTGGAAAATTCCAACCGAAGCCAGATGGCGGAGGCGTTTGCCCGCATGTTCGGGGGGGACGATATCGAAGCCTATAGCGCGGGTTCGAATCCGTCCGGTCAAGTGAATCCCAAAGCCATCGCCGCAATGGCAGAAGTCGGTTACGACCTGACCGGGCATCACTCCAAATCGCTCGACGACCTTCCCGAAGGAGAGTACGCAGCAGCGATCACGATGGGTTGTGGTGATTCCTGTCCCAACGTCTCTGCACCCCTCAAGGAGGACTGGGAACTTCCCGATCCTCGCCATCTACCGCCGGAGGAATTCCACCAGGTGCGGGAGGCGATTTCTGCCAAAGTGAAAGACCTGCTGACGCGAATATAGAGCTTATTACCTGGACGAAAAGCAGTTCTTCGATCACGCAGGTTGGTCTTCACAAAGCCTTCAAATCCGCTAGAATTCGGCTCCTTAGGACAATTTCCTGATGTCTCGATTCGGGATGGAGCCCGCTCGTGAAGATTCGCAATCCTCGACTGACTCGTCTGCTGGCCTGGTGCCTGGGGAAATCGTTACGTCTCTTATCCCGTACGGTTCGCTACCACCTTCATGAGGAGTTTGCGGGAGTCAGCCCGATCAGCCCCGACTGTCGAACTCCCTGCTTATACGCACTCTGGCATGACCAGACGTTGATGCCGATCACCTTTCGGATCGGGATTTCCGATCCAGACAAGATACTCCCCTCAAGAGCGCTCGTCAGTAAACACCAGGACGGCTCGTGGCTGACTGAGTTGATGAAACACTTCCACCTGGGGGCGATTCGCGGATCGTCCAGCAAAGGGGGAGCGGCTGCGTTGAGGAAGCTGTTGGAGACGTCGGAAGAGGGACACATTGTTATCACTCCCGACGGACCGCGCGGTCCCCGTCACAAAGTGAAACCAGGGATCGTTTATCTGGCGTCGGCAACCGGGATACCGATTGTCGTGAACGCCAATGCTGTCGACCGATATTGGGATATTCAGGGGAGCTGGACGAATCAAATCGTCCCGAAACCATTTTCCAACGTCTTTTTGCTGACGGGGGCTCCGATCCACGTTCCTCCCGAAATCACTCGGGAGCAAATGGAACAATATCAAACGCTTCTAGAGTCGGAACTCGAACGGCTGCACGTTCTCGCCGAGCGCATCGCAAGCGGCGAGATCTCCGAGATACCGCCGCGCGACGATCGTCTCGACGAGACGATCGCACGGGCTGCCTGAGAAGCGAATTATTTGGCGATCGAAGCTTGCTCGTTTCCGACGAGCGGAGCGAGTTGAGCGCGAATCCCATCCACCTCTTTCTTAACGGCGTCGCGAGCTTGAGTCGCTTTGGCGGTTTCCGTTTGCGAGGCAGTGTATTTCTCCTGAACCGGCTTCATCGCCGCCGATTTTTCGGCGACAACTTTTTGAGCCGCAGTCTGATCAGCCTGAGCGGCTTGCATCTGCTTCGTGATGCCGGCAATCTTCGCCGTCTGATCCGCGACTTCCGCCTGCTTGGCTTCAATCGCTTTCTTCAGATTGGCCAACTCCCCGCTGCGCTTCGTCACCAGATCGCCGAGTGCTTTCGCAGACGCCGCCAACTCCTTGTCGTCTTTCAATTGAGCGGCGACTTCCTGAGCTTTCTTGGCAGCTTCGGCGATCATGGGAAGGGCTTTTTCGAGATTCGCATGTTGCGTATTCATCGCGTTCATCTGGCCGGTCTGGGTGGCGAGCGTTTTCTTCTCGGCTTCCAACTCAGCAGCGATTTTATCGAGGTTCTCCTTGGCCGTTGCGGCGGTCTGTTGAGCTTTCGCCAGTTCGGTCTGAGCCGTATCGAGTAGCGCTTTGTTTTCTGCTTCGGCCAGTTTCTTCTCAGCGAGCGTTTGCTCTTTGGCTTTCATCTCATCGAGCTTTTGAGACAACGTGAGTTGGGTCTGCCACTCTTTGAGTTCCTGTTGGCGAGAGGCCAGCACCTGCTGTGATTGATTCATGGCAGCGGTGGCGGCGTCGGCCTTCTCAGTGGTCGGCTTCAGCATCGCTTCGTAGTTTTGCTGAGTTTTCACGGCTGCCTGGTAAGCGGCGGTCGCGTCCTGCAGCTTCTTGTCGGCGACAGCTTTCTCTTCAGTCGTCTTCTTTAGAGCGGCGGCTTTCTCTGCCTGAATTTTCTGCTGTGCGGCCAACGTTGCCGCTTTCTGATCGTGCTGAGCTTTCGCCTGCGCGGCGAGAGCGGCCAGATTTTTGTCGTCGGATAATTTCTGAGCCGCCGCGGCGGTCTGATCCATGGCAGTTTTCAAGGAGGCTGTGACAGGAGTCAGCGACGCCACCTGTTGATCGGCGGCGGTCTTTTCTTTCGTCAAGGTATCGACTTGAGCCTTCAACTTATTCACGAAAGCCGTGGTCTCATCCAACGTTTTCTTGCTCGTCGTAGATAGTTCCTGGGCTTTCGCCAGATCGGCTTTCAGTTTGTTCAATGCCTCCACTAACGGCTTCGCCGCAGCGGCTTTGGCTTGATAATCTTTTGTTTGAGCGTCCACCTGTGCTTGCAGTTGTGCGATTCGCTCTTCGATCTTCAACGGGTTCGTCGAGACCTGTCCCAGATCCTGACCTTCTTCCGCATTCCAGACTTTGGTCAGTCCGGTCCAGTCACCGGCAATGACTCGGTTGGTCTCGTCACAGAAAGAGACGGCTGTCGCGATGTCGGACAAACCGCCAAATGATTTGAGTTGCTTCCCGTTCGCGTCCCACAATTTGGCAACTTTATCACGTCCGCAGGAAACGATACGACCGTCCCGCGTGTATTCGACGGAAGTCACCCCGCCGCCGTGGGCGTTGAAGTTTTTGATTTGGGCATTCTCACTCGGCTTGCTCATATCCCAGATGGCGATTTTTCCATCTTCACTCCCCGTCGCAAGCAACAAGGTATTCCCGGCGGAAATCCAGGACATGCTGGTGATCGCTTCTTTGTGACCCGGAAGAGACAGGAAGTTACGTCCGGTGTAAGGATCCCAGACGTGCAATCCACCCACTCGGTCGGCCGTCGCCAGCAAAACACCATCCGGACTGAATTCCATCGAATAGATCCAATCGGTGTGCTTTTTGATCTCATGCAATAACGATCCGTCAGCCGTGGAATAGATGCGGATCATTTTCTGCGGACCGCCGAGAGCGATCTTCGTCTGATCGGCACTGATATCGGCGGCGAGAACGGTATCGAGTTCGTCTCCCACGGTAATCACTCGTTCGCCGGTCGTGACGTTGAAGATCACCACTTTTCCCTGCAGGGCGGAATGTCCGCCACCTGCGAGCAACAGGGAGCCGTTACGGCTGAACTTGAGAATTTGAGGCTCACCTTCCGGGAACGGCAGGACACCGGCCAGTTCGAGAGTTTTGGTGTTGTAAAGTAGGATTTGTTTTTGACCGGCAATCGCCGCCAGAGGAGCCCAGGGGCTGGTGGCGATGGTATTGACGGTGGTGGTGGTTGAGGTGCGGATGACCGGCTGCAGACTCAGGTAGTTCGGCATGGCCACCGTTTCGGGGCGCTGGTCGAGAGCCGCATTCGGATCGAGGGAGAGATCCATCTTCGGTTTGTTGGACAATTTGGCCTTACTGGAGGAGGTCTCCAACAAACCGCCATTGATCCATTTCGCAATCAGCTCGATTTGCTCGGCGGGAATTTTGTCCGAGTTGGGTGGCATGTACGGTTCGGATTCGTGAGTGATCAGCATGTAGAGATAACTCAGTTCGGCGTCGCCCCCTTCGACGACCGCCCCCGAGCTTCCTCCCTGCATCATCGTCAGGTAGTTCGTGAGATCGAGCCCGCCCGATTTTTTGTCAGGGTTGTGGCAAGTGGCACAGTGCTGGCGGAAGACCGGCTTGATGTGTTCCTCAAACGTAATCTTCTTGTCCTGAGCTCCCGCTGACATGGTTGTCAGTGCGAACAGCAGAGCCGCCAATCCCAATAGTGTTTGCTGACGTTTCATTATCTCAACTCCTGGCGGGAATCGGGTTCCCTGGTTATTCCTGTGAGTCACTGGGCGAGGCAATTTCCGCCGTTGTGACTTTCGTTTCTTGTGAAGTCGTTCTCAAACCGTTCAATCAGTATCGACTGAAACGGGGTAAGTGATGGAACCTTCTCTCAATGTAACGATTGTGGGGAATGTCCGAAAAATAAGCCCGCCTGAATCGTCAAACGAGCTTGTTGGGTTTCTCGATCAGTGGTTAAACAGGAACTCGCGAGAGTTCATCAAAGCCCAGAAAATATCTTCCAGAACCTGCTGTTTATTGTCGTTCTTGAGCAGAACCTCGTTCAGCGACGATCGTTCCGCTTCGGTCGGACGACGACTCAGGCAGCGAATGTAGATCTCTTCGAGAATATCCTGCGGCAATTTATCCTCATCCAGACGGCGTTTAATCAGGTTCCCCTGAGCAATCTTCCTGTTCACGGTATCCCCGTTGAGCAGGTGCAACGCTTGCGACAGATTCGGCTCCATCTTCACCTCGCACGAGCAGACGCTTTCACGCGTGGCTCGTCCGAACGTAGTCAGGAAGTAGTTCGACGTATTCCCGTCGGAAATCTGCACGGCGCGAGCTCCTTCCGGCAAACCGCGAAACTTGTCGTTGGTGTCGGTCACCTGGCTGATGGAGTCGAGCAGGAACTCGGCCCGCAACCGTCGCAAGAGAGCGTGAGAGAAATTGGAGTCGTCGGTTTCGTTGGTCTCATTGGTTTGAGTCGACAACTGATAGGTGCGCGACATGCAAATGTCTTTGACGATCTTCTTGAAGTCGTAATTATAGTCGGTGAATTTCATCGCCAGTTCGTTCAACAGAGGCTCGTTCACCGGCGGATTACTGATTCGTACGTCATCAACTTCCTCGATGATTCCACGTCCGAAGAAGTGAGCCCAGACGCGATTCACGAGGTTCCGGGCGAAATAAGGATTCTCTTTGGAAGCGAGCCAGTTGGCCATCACTTCGCGACGGTCTTTCCCTTTCACGTCGGGAACGGCTCCGCCGAGAAACTTGGGCTCCATGACTCGATTGCCCACCGGATGACGCATCTCGCCGCGGTTATTGTTGTAGACGATTGTCTCGCGGACATCTTCGGAGTTCTTCCGACCAATCTGGGTGAAGAAGGCGGCGAAGCTGTAGTAGTCGTCCATCGTCCAGCGATCGAACGGGTGGTTGTGACATTGAGCACACTGAATCCGCATTCCCATGAAGACTTGCGCCACGTTTTCGGAAGTCTTCAGAGTATCGCGTTCCAACTGATAGAAGTTGGTCGGCGGATTGGTGAACGTTCCGCCGTTGGCGGCGAGAAGTTCGCGAACCATCTGGTCCACAGGAGTGTTGCTGGCGACGCGATCTTTCAACCAGTTGTAATACAACAACATCGCTTTGTAGCTGTTTTGATTGTCGGAACGAATTTTGAGCAACTCAGCCCATTTCATCACCCACACTTCAACGAATTCTTTCCGTTCCAGCAATTCATCGATCTTGCGTTCACGCTTATCGTGTGAACTGTCGGCCATGAAGATTTCATACTCTTCCACGGTCGGCAGAGTTCCGGTGATATCGAGCGTCACGCGACGCAGAAATTCTTCGTCGGAACAGACTTTGGAAGGAACCTGTCGGAGTTTTTTCAGCTTCTCGTGCACGAGGGTGTCGATGTAGTTATGCTCGGCAATTTTTTCGGGCCATTCGAATTCCAGACCTTTCGGCAACACGATGAATCGCGATCCGATGGTGTGAGTTTCGAACCGAGCCATCAGAAACGCTTCACCGCGAGCTCCCGCGGTCACAATGCCTTCCTGGTCCACTTCCGCCGAGTTGTCGTTACTCGTCATGAAGTAAGCTTGCGAGGTTACATCGCGGTCGGTGCCATCTGAATAATAGGCACGAACGGTCAACCGTTGCGTGGCCCCTTCGCCGTCCAGAACGGCTTCTTTCGGATACAGTTCCACACGTTCCACTTTGGGAACTTCTCCCTGGTCGTTTTTCGCTCCTTCTTTCAACCAGCGAAGAACCGTGTTGTACAGTTCGCCTCCCGGCTCAAACCGCTTTCCGCCGGTGTGAGGAACCTGACCGGCTCCCTTTTCCAACAACAGACTTCGTTCGGGGACCGCGAGATTCACGCGGCGACCGGGGATTTCACGAGTCAATCGAAAGTGATCCCCTTCCGGGTCGAATCCGAACAACGACAAACGAAAGCCGTCTTTACCGCGAGCTGCACCGTGACAACTGCCATTATTACAACTTGACTTCATAAAGACCGGCATCACATCCAGCCGGAAGCTCAACGGTCCGTCTGCGGCGTGATTCGTTACCTTGACGGGAAGTTTTTTGGACAACCCCCCGAATTCGACCGTCAATTCCGAATCGCCGTCAGCGGCGGGATAAAGCGTACTGTTGTCGATTTTAGCCAAGCTTGCGTTGGCCAGATTCAATTTGGCCTCTGCAGTCACGTCACGGGTCAATCCGCTCGGGTAGACAGCCTGTACCTGAACGGACTGTCGATCCTGAGCCGAGGACAGGTTGACGTCCTCCGGGAAAACACGCAGCTCGGATGGTTTTCCATCCTGAGCTGCCGCGGCAGACAGTGACAGACTCGTCGCCACCAGGAGAGTCAAAAACGATGTGATCGAAGATCGATAATTCATTGTGAGTAACCTCTAAGAAACATCACGTTGAGATGTTGTTGGTTGTATTTTCGAAGACAGAGAAAAGCTCGTGAGACTACTTTTGCGTGGCGTCTTTTCGCTTCTCGGCTTCGAGCCGCAGTTTCTCCAAAGGAGTCAGCACCTTAGGAGCTGCCGGCTTTTTAGGCTCTTCTTTTTTGGCGACCGGCTTCGTTTTCGGCTTGTCCTTGGGAGGAGGCAGCGGCTTGTCGATTTGTAACTGTGTACTGCCCAAACGATGCGTGATCGGCTCTCCATTTTGAGTGACGATCAACTGGCAGAAGATATTCTTATGCTTTCCGACAGGACTTTCCGGATCAGTCGTCACATTGAAAATCAGCTCCTGAGTCTCTTTGTTGAGCTGTTTCTCGGAAGCTTCGACCTTATGAGGCAGCCCGACCAGTTTCACACTGGCGTCCCCTTCAAACGGGGTATTCGTGGTGACTTTGCAGATGATATCCGCAGGTTTTCCCTGTTCCGTGGCCGCCCGTTCCATCGCCACTTGCACGTAAGGCGGAGCAATTTCGAGGGTCGCTAGTTGCGAGGAGACCATCACCGTCCCGTTACCACCATCAGCAAGCCCCAAGGCAAAGACCGGCCATTTACCGACCGCGGCGTTCGAGTTGGCATTCAGTGAGTAGATGACCTCATTTTTCCCTTCGGGGATGTTGATATAACTTCGAGTACCGATACCCGGCGGACGGAACGGAAACTCAACGCGAATCGCTTTTGTGAAGCCTTCTTTCCGATGAGCGACAATTTTCAAATTCATCGAGCCGTTTTGCACGATGGGAACTTTCGGCTGCACAATTTCCAAAGAGTAAGGCGACTCTTCGATCACCGCGAAGGCAAGTTGATCGACGGGGCGGCCCCACAAGATTTGAGCGTTGCGGTACCGAACAAAGTCGGCAAAGTTTGCGAAGTGACCGGTCACATCCTGCTTTTCATCCGCCGGTTTGCAGGTGAAGTCGAGGAGCTTCCCTCCGAGAGGAGCGTCAGCCGCCGCCTCAAACAGCACCGGCCAGGTGGACATATTCGATGGAACCGGCAAGGCTTCCATCGTCATACCCTCAGGCAGGCCTTCTCCATTGAGAACGACGTCTCCGCCGAAATTCTGACGGCGAATCGTCATGCGAGTCGCGATTCGATTTCCGCGGGGAACATAGATCGTTTGTCGTTCCTGTCCGTAACGCGTGACGCGCGGAATTCCCAATTCAATGCTTGGTGTGACCGGCGTGAATTCGATGCGATAGACAAAGTCCGCCCCGCCGCGACTCAGATGGTCGGCGACACGAATCGAATATTCTCCATCCGCGGGAAAACGATAACGAAAGTAGCTGTCGGGTGATCGATTCGCGTCGTCGTTACCAGTCAAGCCTTTTCCGTTGGCGTCGTAGAGATTCATCACCGGATCGAGCGGAGAACGAATCGAACGGGCGTGGCAGTGGATCTCATAGGTCTCACCCTTCTTGGCCGTGAACTTGAAGAAGTCGACGTCTCCTTCGGATTGAATGACTCCGTTGAAGGCATTCGGCAGGGTGGCCGTTGTGGCCTCGTTACGATTTTCGTTCGGCTCGACTTCCAAAACGTTTCCGTGTTCGAATAACCGGAATGTATTCGGAGAAGCCGAAAGGCCTCCTTCGTCTTCCGCCAGCACACCAAAGTCATCATCCATCTCGGCGGGAAGTTTGACTTTCGATTTGAGTTCTCCTCCCGGCAACCCGACATAAGTCACTTCGACTTCCTGGCCGAGTTGACCACCCGCCGGATAAACGGCAGTGGGACGGGGGAATGTACCGATGTGGGCACGATAGTAGGAGGCCCCGTTTCCACGGTAGGCGGAATCGCGAATCTCAATAATGTATTGACCGTCTTCCGGAGCGAGGATACTCGCCATACAGTCCTGATGAAGCAACGGGGAATCGTCGGCAGCCGCCAGTTCGAATCGATCTTTATCAAGAATCGCACAGTACGGATCGAACAGAGTGTTACCAAGTCGCAATCCTTCGACTTCCACGCTGATTCGCTGGCCTTTTTTGGCATTCACTCGGAAGTAATCAACATCTTCGTTATCAATGCGACCTTCCACGGTTTGATTCGTCAGTTCGAGCTCTTGTGGTCGTTCAAATACCGTGTTGGGTTCTTTCTCTTCTGTGGACGGAAAGGGGCCGACCCAGAAGGTGCGATAATCGGATATGCCGCTTTTGGTGCGAACGGCCATCACATGCTCGCCCAGCTTGGTATCGGGGGCGATTTTGATCTTCGCCTTGAAGGAATTGGCGTTCACCGGCTCAATGCTGACTTGCTCGAAACCCGGCGTGTAGAAGAAGACTTGCTCTGCATCTTCCAGACGATTTCCGCTGAACAGCAGCTCTACTTCGCTCCCACGTTGCCCGCCACGAGGGCGAATCAACGACAGACGGGGATCGGCGGCTTCCAGCAAAGTGCTCGTAAAAACAAGAAGAGCGAGGCCAAGCAAGCAACAGTTGCGAGTCATCCGGGTCATAGCAAACTCCATGGGGAACTGACGGACCGAAGACAGCCGTGGAGGCGACTGCTTCGGTCCAGTTTGTTCTCTATAGGCGGGAAAGTTGAGGCGGGAAGGAGTGCGAGCGGGGAACTGAAAATCAGGCGAGCAGTTCCTGACGCACTTTACCACCATCGACGATCTCAATCGGGCGATCGCCGGGTGCCATCAATTCCTTATCGGCAACGATGCCGAGGTTGTGATAAATCGTGGTGGCCCAGTCTTGAACCGTCAGAGCATCCGTTTCCGGCTCACTGGCGGTCGCGTTGGACGAACCGTAAATACTACCGCGTTTGAATCCACCACCGGCGGTCACCACGCTAAACACTTTCGGCCAGTGATCGCGACCAGCGGTGTTATTGATTTTCGGTGTTCGACCGAACTCAGACGCCACGCAGACCATGGTGCTGTCGAGCAGGCCGCGTTGGTCGAGGTCGTTAATCAGTGTCGCAAATGCTTTATCGAATTCCGGCATCTGGCGGTCCATCGATTGCTCGATGTTGTTATGCATGTCCCAGCCGCCATAAGTCATCGTGATGAAGCGAGCACCCCCTTCGACCAGACGACGAGCCAGAAGCATCCGAGCTCCCGCTTGATTGCGACCGTAGGCATCGCGAAGTTTGCCGTCCTCTTTGTTGATGTCGAAGGCTTCGCGAGCTTCCTGAGAACTCACCATCCCATACGCACGCTGATAGAACGTGTCAACGGCGTTGAGGGAATCGGCTTTTTCTTTATTGACGAAGTGCTGGTTAACGGCGTCGAGAATGCTACGACGACGGGTGAATCGATTATCGTCCACGCCACCGGGCAACGTCAGATCGCGGACGGTGAAGTTCCCGGAAGCGGGATCGGAACCGACTGAGAACGGAGCATACGAAGAACTCAGATAACCGGTTCCCGCGAACTCGTTCGGTTGATTCGGAATCGCCACATAGGGCGGAATCGCGGTTCGCGGTCCGAACTCGTGCGACACAACACTTCCCATACTGGGGAAAGCCAACGCCGGACTCGGACGGTATCCGGTAAACATATTGTGCGTTCCGCGTTCGTGAGCCGCTTCGCCGTGGGTCATCGAACGAGCCACGGTGATTTTGTCGGCGATTTTTGCCGTCTCTTTCATGTTCTCATTGAAGAACACACCGGGCAGTTTGGTTTCGATGTGCTTCATCGGACCGCGGTATTCGATCGGCGCGAACGGTTTCGGGTCAAACGATTCCTGATGGGCCATCCCACCGGGGAGGTAAATGAAGATGATCGACTTCGCGGTCCCTTCTCTGGACTCATACTTCTTAATTTCGGCGTTCGACTTCATACGCAGAAAATCGGTCAGGGTCAGTCCCAGACCACCCAGAAAGCCGACATGCATGAATTCACGACGTGAAGGAAACAGGCTCATTCTTCTCTCCTTGGTTTTGTCAGTCCAACTGCTGATGGAAGACTCTCTTCATCAGCCAGGATTGTATTGCTTAAGATTCGATTTCAAAGTTGAATTTTTGAAGATCGAACAGTCATCGGTGGGAAGTCTTGTCATTGCCCTGTGAGCCAGCGAAACGACAAATGAGGCATCGGGGTGTGTACAGCCGCGTTAGTTCGGGTGGGACATAATTCCCCATTCTCGGGAACTACGTGTCTTATCCATAAGCAGAAGCGAATGTGACGGAAATGTCAAGGACGTTTTCCTCAGATCCGCCAGATCCCCTAGAAGGCGACGATGACATTAATCTGAGAAAATTGACTCTATCCGCCGCCTTCCGGCGCTAACTTATGAACAAGGATTCATAGGTGGGAAGGACAGGGAGGCCCGTCCTCTATCTCTTCCATCGACGTAATGACCCACTTGGTCGAGACTTTTGTTCGACGAAAATCGAGGTTTCTGGTCAATTTTCCTCAAGAATCGATCTTTCCCCCCAAACCGGAAATTGTTATCACTCCCCAAACCCATGGAGGGGTCTGCGAAGAACGTCCCGCAAAAGGTTCGTTCTGGCTGTCTGAAATGGGTCGGACTCGGAAGACACGTCGCCCCCGCAATTGGCGACCCAACGACTCTCCCGCAACAGGCTACTTGAAAGGATTCGGAATCATGTCTCATTCTACCGTCGCTCCTGGGCGTCATTGGCTCGCAGGAGTTCTGGCTCTCGGATTTCTGGTGAGCAGCATTGCACCGCTATCGGCCCAAGACAATCGCCAGCTTCTCGATAAATTGCTCAAGGAATATATCCAGAGCGAACTCGAGAAAATGGACCAGAAAACGAACCCAGCATCAGGGGGAACAACGCCGACAGCCACCAAACAGGTGGTCGACAACTCCCGCGAAATTCACAATGATCTCCAAGAATTTACCCGCGATACCGACGATCTGGCCCTGTCGCTCTCTGCAGACTCAAGGCGAATTGATGGTCTGAACCAGATTCTTCCCTCTTTGTATCAGTTGCGCGCCCGATCTTCGATTCTCGCCGAGAAAACGCAAACGGGAAACCAATGGAGCAATCTCCTGGAAGATATCAAAACGATCGACCGGGACTGGCGAACGGTCTCGTTCAAACTGGATCAATTGCAGGGCCTCACCCAGCAACAAACACGACTCGCCTCACGTCTTGACCAGATCTCCGCTGATTTGATCCAGCATCTCGATGCGCGTCCGCAAATGAATACCTACGAGCTGACGCGAACGCTGGCGAGTCTCAGTGTCGATTTTGAAAACCTGCTCGAAGAAATCGACTTGGAAATCAGTAACGCCGGCGATCGTCGCGACTTGTTGCTCGAAGGCCGGAAAGCCCAACAACAGGTGCAACATATCAGCCTGCTGATTCGTGACGAAGCGCAGTACGACACGATTAAGTCCGAATACCAACGCTTCAAAGGGATCTGGGATCCCATGCTGACCAAATTGCAGACCTACGACAATCGTTACATCGAACGATCGCTGCGTCGTATCAACGAATCGGATCGCTCCATCCACGAACTGCTCTGGATGCCGCACGAAATCGATCGACAACAACTCGTTTATCAGACCTCTCTTTTGAAAAAGGATGTCGATGAATTTTTCGCCCGCACTCCGCTAAAACTGTTGATCACGCTGCCGAATCCGGAATTCGTCCTCTCTACGGCTGACGCTTTTTACGGTGTCTGTGAGAACTTCACCGACATCGTCAATCGCAACGGTTCGCGGGAAGACATGGTCGACGCGTTTCGGTACATCGAAGAATCGCAAGCCGAATTCATCACGATGTTCAAACCGATCCGCTCGCAAGCGGCGTTGAACGTGCTGAACTCCATCGACAAGCACGTCCAGGATTTGCGGGGCGGTCTGGTTCTGGAAGAACAATTCGACCGCCGAAAGGCGATCGAACTGGGAGCCTCGTTGCAGAACCTCTCGGAACACCTTCACATGGACACCAAGCTCTGGCTGTCGCACGTGCAGGTTTCCTACGAGCAACAGGCGGAAGACGCGACGGCTCGGTTCTCTCAACTCGCCGCTCGATTCCATCAGCAGGCATTGAACGGCAGTAACGCCAAACAGCTTCAGACCATCAGTGATGATCTGTACGAACAATGGCGTAGCGTCCACAGCTACATTTCCCGCAGCACCAACGAAGACCGCGCCCATCTGGCACGTCTGGCCGCTCACATCGGTCCGACCCTGGTCGAAGTTCGCACCCTCACCCAGGACGCTGGCAACGGGCCGCTGGCGGCCGGCGGCTTCAACCGCAACTGAGCCGGGAAAGCGACCGACATGAATTCCAGGCCTTCCGGCGGATCATTTCGTCGGAGGGTTTTTTGTTGCGCGGCGGGAGATTTCCCAGTTATCCGATGAGCTGTGACTTTCGGTCACCAATGATTACAATCACGATCCCGAAACCTATAGAAAGACAACGATGGCGGACGGCTTCCTCGGATACAAAACCTCATTCATGCTCGATCTGGTGGTCTGCGCTCTGGTCGCGGTCGTGCCGGTCTTGCTGTATTCGATTTATATCGTCAAATACAAACATCGATTCGCGCTCCACAAAACGCTACAACTTGTTCTGGCCGCGGCACTTGTGCTGACGGTCCTGGCATTCGAGGTCGATCTGCACCTCATCCAGGGGGGATGGGAGAACATCGTCGCCAAGCGGGACGTCCCATTGACGAAAGAAGCGTTCTCCTTTGTACGTACGCTTTTAACCATCCACTTGATCTTCGCCGGCTCGACACCAGTTCTTTGGGGGATCACGATCGCTTATGCGTTGAAGCGATTTCCGTCTCCACCCGCCCCTGGAGATCACAGTCCGCTGCATAAGAAACTGGCGTGGGCGTCGACGATTGACCTCACCCTGACGTCCGTGACCGGTTTGATCTTTTATTACTTCGCCTTCGTGGCGTAATCTGAACGCGTGAAACCGCATATCGCCATTCTGTTCGAGTTCCCGACGCTCAGCGGTGGAGAATTCTCGATGCTCTCCGTGTTATCGCAACTCGATCGGTATCGATTCTCGGCCTGGCTTCCCGAACGCGGCCCTCTCGCCGATCGACTTCGAGAACTGAAGATCCCGGTCATCGATTTTTCGATTCACACAGACTCGGGAAAACGGACTCCGAGAGAAACATGGCAGAGATTGATCCCCCTGATCGAGAAACACGAACCCCAACTCCTGCACGCTAACAGCCTGAGTATGTCCCGGATGCTGGGCGCCATTGCTCCGGAGCTACCGATCCCCACCACCGGCCACCTCCGTGATATCATGAAACTCAGCGGCAAGGCAATTCACGATCTGGGGCAACTCGATCACCTGGTCGCCGTCTCTCAAGCGACCGCCGATTTCCATATTGAACAGGGGATATCTGCCGACAAGGTGGCCGTCATTCCTAACGGCGTCGATCTCGAACGGTTTCAACCGCGCTCCCGTCAAGAACTCCGACAACGGCTTGGGCTTCCGGAAACCGCAACGCTGATCGGAACCATCGGCCAAATCTGTTTGCGCAAAGGGCACGACCTGATTCCCCAAGTCGCCGCGCGATTAGATTGCCGTGAGCACGACATTCATTTTTGCATCGTGGGAGAACGCTACTCCACCAAACAGGAATCGATCGAGTTCGACCAATCGCTCGATACGGAATTCCAGCAGCTCGGTCTCGCCGACCATCTCCACCGTCTCGGCTTTCGGGAGGATATCCCCGACTTGCTGAATGACTTCGATCTTCTCTTTCATCCCGCGCGTCAGGAACCTCTGGGGCGCGTGTTACTCGAAGCAGCGGCGTCGGGATGCCCCATCGTGGCCACCGATGTCGGCGGGACACCGGAGATCGTGACGCACGAGGACTCGGCGCTGCTGTTTCCTGTCGACGATGCCGACGACGCGGCAAAACAAATTCAGCGACTGCTCTCAGACGACGCGCTGCAACACTCTCACACACGTCACGCCCGACAACAGATAGAAGCCCGGTTCAGCCTCCCGTTCGCGGCCCGGAGACTGGGAGAGTTCTGGAAAGCACGATTGCCGTAATCTCACGTCAGATTAAACACCCGGTCCATGTTCGCCGAAATTTCTTTCAGTCGTTCCATGTCTCCGCCGCCGACTTCGGCGGCACAGTAGCCGTAGAAGTTGATTTCGGTGAGTGCTTTGCGAACATCGGCGAAGTCGAGATCCCCTTCGCCAATCTTCGTGAAGGAGCCCTTCTCGCGGGAGAACCCTTTGACGTCCAGTTTGACGATCCGCTTGTCGAGCGTACGGATCCAATCACCCATCGAGCCGTATTTCCAATGGTTGCCGATATCGAACTGCATCCCCACCCAGGGCGAATGAAACTCATCGACATACTTTTTCCATTTCTCGGCTGTCTGGTTGGAGTCTCCATCGTGGTCGTAGAGGAACTGATTCCAGACATTCTCGAAAGCGATCACGATGCCGTAGGTCGCCGCGACCGGGATTGCTTTGGCGATATTTTCGACCGATCGCTCCCAGACTTCTTTTTCCGAACCATCTTTCCCGTGACCCACGACGAGCAGTACCGTATGTCCGCCGACCGCATGCGTATCGCGAATCGCGCCGGTCAGGCTATCGAGCGCTTTCGCCCGAACTTCGGGATCGGGATCGGAATGACGAGTTCCCCAGTGCGTCGAGTTCACCGTCCCATCGACGGGCAAGCCCGATTCGAGAATCGCCTTCTTCGTCTCGGCGACATCCATGCCGGGAGCGTTCATTTCAATTGCGGCGAAGCCGGCCTCTTTCGCCGCCTGGAATTTCTCGGTCAGAGTCCCTTTGACGCCCACCATCCCGATCTTGAGTGTTTTGTAGAGACGATCCTTTAAGGGATAGTCGGCGGTGGTGGCGCCGAACGCGGTGAGTGATTGGCTGGCGAGCATGGCGGCGGCGGTACTTTTCAGAAATTGACGGCGGTCGGGGAGCAGGAAGTCGGTCATGGCAATCAGTTCATTTTCAAAAAGGTGGTCAGTAGAGCGAACGCTAAATATCGTAACGAGATTGACTCTCTCAGGATATCACGTCTTTCAAAACGTGGGCTTCTTCAACACCGGTCAATCGGAAATCGAGCCCCTGGAACTTATAAGTGAAACGCTTGTGGTCGATGCCGAACAGTTTCAGCATGGTGGCGTGAAAGTCTCTCACGTGTACTGGATTATCGACGGCATTGTAACCGAATTCATCCGTACCGCCGTAACTGAGACCGCCCTTGACGGCGCCTCCAGAAAGGAACATCGAATAACCTTTGATATGATGATCGCGTCCGCTGCCTTGCGCCATCGGGGTACGACCGAACTCGCCGCCGAATACGATCAACGTGTCTTCGAACAATCCCCGTTCCTTGAGATCCTTGATGAACGCGGCCGTCGGCTGATCGACTTCTTTGGAGGTGATCTCCATCGAACGCTTGATGCCGCCGTGATGGTCCCAACCGCGATGATACAGTTGCACAAAGCGCACACCTCGCTCGAGCAATCGTCGCGCGAGCAGGCAGTTCGAGGCGTAAGTTCCGTCTCCTCCCTGGGTGCCGTAGCCATCGAAGGTTTCTTTCGATTCGCTGGAGAGATCCATCAGTTCCGGCACACTCGTCTGCATGCGGAACGCCATTTCGTATTGACGGATGCGAGTGTTGATCTCGGGATCGTCGACGACTTCATTGAAGTTCTGGTTGAGTTGATTGACGGTGTCAATGACTTGCTTCTGCTGGTTCAATGCCACACCGTCGGGACGATTCAGATACAACACCGGCGCTCCGGTCGAATGAAACTGGACTCCTTGATAACGCGAGGGCAGAAAACCACTGTGCCATTGCCGCGCGGCGATCGGTTGCGACTGTCCTCCCTTACCGACGGAAGTCAGCACTACATAGCCGGGAAGATTCTGAGTTTCCTGTCCCAGGCCATACAGCAACCAGGATCCCATGCTCGGGCGACCGGCAATGGACGTGCCTGTATTGAATAGCGTATGGGCCGGGTCGTGATTGATCTGATCGGTATGCATCGACTTGATGATGCAGAGGTCATCAGCCACCGCCCCGAGATGAGGAAACAGCGAACAGATTTCCTGCCCGCTTTCGCCGTACTTCTGAAACGGATGCTGCGGAGCAAAACAGCTCAGCTTGCGTCCCTGAAGCTGGGCGATTTGCTGCCCCTTCGTGAGCGACTCCGGCATCGGTTGACCGTCCATCTCGGCCAGTTTCGCCTTGTAATCAAACGTCTCCAGATGCGTCATGCCCCCCGCCATACAAAGATGGACAATCCGTTTCACCTTCGGAGGGAAGTGGAGCGGTTGCAACGTCCCGGCGAAATCGCCCGCAGGACTTTCGGGGACGACCTTCTCGGCAGCCGGAAGCTCATCCTGCAATAACGACATCAATGCCGCCGAGCCAAATCCCATGACGGAATTCTTCAGAAAACTGCGGCGTCCTAATTCGACCGGTAAGTAGTTCATGGTTCCAGACTCTTCCACAAGGGGAGCGACTTAGTATCGGGTAATTGTTTCGTGCAGATTCAGAATCGTCCGTGCGGCTGCCGTCCAGGCCGCCAGTTCCGTGGGATCGATCCCTTCCGCGACGGGAGCCAAACCGGTTTGCAGAAGCTGATCCGCGGCGGCAGTATCATTGGCATATCGCTTCAGGTTTTCGCGAATGAGTTCTTCCAGCAAGCGACGTTCTTCTTTGGTCGGCTGGCGGGAGAGTGCCCGTTGCCAGGCGTAGTCCAGTTTCGATTCGAGGGTACTGCCTCCCTCGCGCAAAATGCGTTCGGCGAACTTTCGGGCGGCTTCGACATACGTCGGGTCGTTCAACAACACCAGTGCCTGAAGCGGAGTGTTGGAACGCTCCCGGCGAGCCGTACATTCCTCGCGGGCCGGCGCATCGAACGCGAGCAGACTCGGATGGAGAAACGTACGCTGCCAGTGGGTATAGACTCCGCGGCGGTATTGAGCCGCACCTCGGTCGTGCTGGTAAGTTCGCTTGGGAAAGTTGAGTTGCGCCCAATAGCCTGCGGGTTGATACGGCATCACGCTTTCGCCGCCCAGTTCATCCACCAGCAATCCACTGATGGAGAGCGCGTTATCGCGAATCATTTCCGCATCGAGGCGCCAGCGCGTCTGTCGGGCGTAAAATTTGTTGTACGGGTCGCGAGCGCGAAGCTCGGGTGACGGCTTTGAGGTTTGTCGATACGTGTTGGACATCACCATCATCTTGATGATGCGCTTGATATCCCAATTGTTCTCCCGAAAATCGACCGCCAACCAGTCGAGAAGTTCGGGGTGCGTCGGCCACGCTCCCTGCGAACCGAGGTCATCCACCGAGCGGGAGAGACCGTGACCGAAATAGAGCATCCACAAGCGATTCACGAACGTTCGCGCAACCAGTGGGTTCCGTTCATCGACCAACCACCGCGCGAGATCGAGACGGTTCAATCGTCGATCTTCATCGATCGCGGGCTGAGGCAGGAATTCGGGAACCTGAGGAGTCACCACCTGGCCGGAATCATCCATCCAGTTCCCACGGGGCAACACCCGCATTTCTCGAGGATCGGTCGCCTCGGTCGCGAGTGTCGTCACGACTGATTTTTCGACAGCCTGTTTACGTTTCTGCAACGCGTCTCGCTGCTTCCGTACTTCTGCCAACATCGGAGTTCGCTGTCGAAATTCGTCCCACAGCTTGTTTATTTCGGCGTCCGTTCGTTCCGGCTTCTTGATCAGTACGACCAGTTCATCATTCGCCAGAGACGCGGGAGACGCCTGCTCCGCGGACTCCGTCACATAGAAGCGGAAATGCCCCAGCGTGTGGCTGTTGCCGAAGTTCTGGTGCAGTCGAATCTTCAAGTTCGAGGATTCGGGAACTTTGACCGTTTCTTTCGCCTGCAGAAGCAGTGAGTTGTCTTTTCCAGTCTGGGGAAGAATGGCCCATCCATTGGGATTGCCGTCCACCACGTATTGACCGGAGTGACTGTTCTGCGAATGCGTGGCGACGCCGGTTTTCCAGGTCACCGGCTGGTCGTTGATAGTGGCCTCGACTTTCTGGAGAACCAGATTTCCGTTCCCCGCGCGCCCCGGACCTTTCGCGGGGAGAGAATCGTGAGGCAGAATCTCCAGTCGTAACCCCCCCAGTTCTTTCACGTTCAAAGGAATTTGAATCTCGTAAACATCGTTCGCGGGATTCTTCCCAGACGCCAAAACGGATCCGCTTTCCTGGACTGTTAACGTCGCTCCTCCGGTCGAAACAGCTTCGGTCGGCGTGACGGCAATCCACTGGTCAGACGCGTTGGCCAGTTCTTTTTGCCAAGCCGCGAAGGCTTGCTCTCGTTCGGGCGTGCGACGATCGTATTCTGCGTTGACTTTCGCCAGTTGCTGAATCAATTCATCGAGTTCTTCTTTTTGCTCCGGAGTCGGGACGGGAAGTTGAGCGATATGTCGGGCACCACTGACGATTCCCTGTTCTTTGACGTCGGCAAAAAACGCCGCGAAGCTGTAGAAGTCCTTCGTTGTGAAGGGGTCGAATTTGTGATCGTGGCACTCGGCACAACCGAACGTCGAACCGAGCCAGACCGCTCCCGTCGTTCGTACGCGATCGGCAGAGTATTTCGCCAGATATTCCTTCGGCTGGACGCCTCCTTCTCCCGAAGCCCGATTCAGCCTGTTGTACGTGGAGGCAACTTTCTGCCACAGGGTCGCCTCCGGTAACAAATCGCCCGCGAGATTCTCAATCGTGAATTCATCGAACGGCTTATTCTCATTAAACGACCGGATGACGTAATCGCGATACGGCGAGACACTTCGAACCTGATCGCCGTGATAGCCGAGCGTGTCGGCATAGCGCACCAAATCCAGCCAATAGATCGCCAATCGTTCTCCGAAGTGGGGAGACGAAAGCAGACGATCGACCGCCTGCTCGTATGCGGCGGGAGACGTATCGTTCACAAACGCCTCCACCTCTTCGGGCGTCGGCGGTAAACCGATCAGATCGAATGACAAGCGACGAATCAGCGTCCGACGATCGGCAACTTCTGAGGGAGTAACCCCTTCTTCTTCCAGTCGCTTCAGAATGAAGGCGTCGATCGGCGTCACCACCCAATCCCGATTTTTGACTGTCGGGACTTCGGGACGCGTCGGCGGGATCAACGACCAATGTTGCTGATATTCGGCCCCTTCCGCGATCCATTGTTTGAGGATTTCAATTTCCTCTTTCGAGAGCGGCTTGCCCGATTCGGGAGGCGGCATCACGGTAAATTCATCGTCGGCGGTGATCCTCGCCACCAACTCACTCATCGTCGGCTTACCGGGCGTAATGACCCGATGCCCGTCGCGTGACTGAATGGCGTTTTCTCGTTCATCGAGGCGCAGATCGGCCTCACGATGATTAGCGTCGGGACCGTGACAGGCAAAACATTTGTCCGACAGAATCGGACGAATATCCCGATTGAACTCGATCTCTCCGGCTAACAAACCGGTCGGAGCGATGAAGAGAAGACTCAAAAGAAGCATGCGAACGACGAACATCTTACTCCTCGATTTCTTCAGGAAAGCTGAATGAGGTGGGAAGATTCAGGCGGGAATGAGACCCTGACGGACCTCATCTGTGTGTCTCTTAAGTATAACGTATCCCCAGCCGCGACACACAACCGAATTTTCCGGTATCGCCAATCTGTCCCCGTTTTTTAAGATCCACGGTCTGACTGAAGACGTTGTGAAACCAGGCTCATCGTCCGTTTTTTTGGTTCGGTCGAATTGGCAGCCTGAACTCAACGAAAGGAATACCGATGCAAGATGAAAACTGGTCCTGCCCCAAATGCGAGTACAACCGGTTTGAAACCGATCAGTTTCAGGCGACGGGGGGTACCCTGGCCAAACTGTTTGATGTGCAAAACAAGCGGTTCACGACCGTCACCTGCATGCAGTGTACCTACACCGAAATCTATAAAACGGAGACCTCCGGACTTTCCAATGTGTTCGACTTCTTCACCAACTGAGTCACCTTAGACCAGATCACAACACCAGCCGCAGAGGCCCTTCAAATAGGGATTGCAGGTCAGTCTGTTTCTCTCTAAGATCGCCATTAAGAGAGCCGATATTCTTGTCTCTCTTGGAGTTAGAGGGATCTCATCGACGGAATCACACACTGGAAGGAGCGGACTGACATGCCCATTTTTAATGACAATTCGGAGTCGATCGGTCAAACCCCCCTAGTCAAAATCAATCGCCTCACGGAAGGGATAGACGCCACCATCCTCGCCAAAATCGAGGGACGAAATCCCGCTTACAGTGTGAAGTGCCGAATCGGCGCGTCCATGATCTGGGACGCCGAAAAATCGGGCAAGTTGAAAGCCGGAATGTCGGTCGTCGAGCCGACCAGCGGCAATACCGGCATCGCTCTGTCATTCGTTTGTGCCGCCCGCGGTTATCCGCTCACATTGACCATGCCGGACAGCATGTCGCTCGAACGTCGTATGATGTTGCGAGCCTTCGGTGCGAATCTCGTGCTGACTCCCGGCGCGGAAGGAATGAAGGGAGCCATCAACAAGGCCGCCGAGATTGCCGAAGATCCCAACTACTACATGCCGCAACAGTTCAAGAATCCCGCAAACCCGGCCATCCACTTTAAAACCACCGGGCCGGAAATCTGGGAAGACACCAACGGCAACTTGGATTACTTCGTCGCGGGGGTCGGCACGGGCGGAACGATTACCGGAGTGGGACGCTTCCTCAAAGAGAAGCAATCCGACGCAAAAATCGTGGCCGTCGAACCGGAAAACTCGCCGGTGCTTTCGGGCGGCGATCCGGGGAAACACAAGATTCAGGGAATCGGTGCGGGCTTTATACCCGACATTCTCGAAACCGATCTGATCGACGAAGTCGTCCAGGTGACCGACGAGGAATCGTTCGAGATGGCCCCGCGCGTCGCTCGTGAGGAAGGGATCATCTGCGGCATCAGTTGTGGAGCCGCGATGTCGGCCGCTCTGAAAATCGCCGCTCGTCCCGAAGCCGCCGGAAAAACGATTGTCGTCATTCTTCCCGACTCGGGAGAACGTTACCTCTCGACCCCGATGTTCGATTTCACGCGCGACTGATCGGAATCAAACAGCACTTCACAGGCGTTCGTGGCGATTGTCGCGGACGCCTGTTTGTTTGCGCAGTGTGAAATCTGCCCCCCCTCCGATTGACCGGCGGGGAACTCTCGCGATAGGCTGGATTCATGAATGTGAAATCTCTTTTGCGAATTGATCGCGGTGATCTGGACGGCTTTTTAGGTCTGCTCATCGACAATCTCGTCCAACTGCTGATGATTGTCGGGCTGTGCGGACTGTGCGGGATCGGAGCCGATTCCGAACTGCTGCTCGACTATATCCTCCCCGGCGCAGCAGTCAGTATCCTGATTGGGAATCTGTTCTATTCGTGGCAGGCGAGCCGTCTGGCGAAACAGGAAGGTCGGGACGATGTCACCGCTTTGCCCTACGGCATCAACACCCCTTCGTTGATCATCTACATCTTTTTCGTGATGTTGCCCGCTTTTAATGGACAGCAGGCCGCCGGAGCTTCTCCCAAAGAAGCGGCTCATTTTGCTTGGCAAGTCGGCTTGATTGCCTGTCTGGGAAGCGGCTTGATTGAGTTTTTCGGTTCGCTGTTCGCCGAGTTTATTCGTGTAAAAACGCCTCGCGCCGCCTTGCTCTCCACGCTCGCCGGCATCGCTATCGGCTTTATCGCGATGACCTTCGCGTTGCGGATGTTTGCGAATCCGCTCGTGGCGTTGGTCCCGCTCTCATTCCTGCTGCTCTCTTATTTCTCCAATTTCCAGTTCCCCTACGGCCTGCCGGGTGGATTTCTCGCCGTGCTGGTGGGAACGATCTTCGCCTGGGTCTGTCCGCTGTTTCTCCCCGAAGCGATCGTGAAACCGTCGATGTCGTGGGAAGCGGTCAACGATTCGACCCAGTTTCTCGGACTCCACCTGCCGCGCTATGCGGGGGAGACAATTCTCGACCTGATCCTCCAACCGACCGTCTGGCAAGGATACCTAACCGTCATTGTCCCGATGGGTTTGTTCAATCTGCTTGGGAGTTTGCAGAACATCGAATCCGCGGAAGCCGCCGGTGACAAATTTCATACCGGCATGTCGCTTGCCGCGAACGGCATCGGTACGATCTCCGCCGCGTTTCTGGGAAGCTGTTTTCCTACGACGATCTACATCGGTCATCCGGGCTGGAAGGGATTGGGAGCTAAGTCGAAGTATTCCGCCCTGAACGGAATTGTGATCGCGGCGGCGGCGTTCACCGGATGTCTGACGCTCATCAGCAGCATCATTCCGCTCGATGCGGGCATGGCCATCATTTTATGGATCGGATTGATCATCACCGCCCAGGCTTTTCAGACAACTCCCAATACACACGCTCCCGCGGTCGCGATGGGACTCTTTCCCGCGATTGCCGCCTGGGGCTTCACCATCGTGCAGGGAGCCTTCAACACCGCCGGCGGAACGACGCTGCTGGAAGTGCTCTCGAAAGAAGGCGGAGTTTATGCGGCGAACGTCAACGACTTCCTGATTCACGGTTTGATCGTGCTCGAACGCGGTTACATTTTTACCTGTCTGTTGCTGGCGGCAATAGGGGCGGAATTGATCGAACGCCGTTACTTCCAGGCGGCTTTCTGGTCAGGTATTGCCGCCTTGTTGACCTATCTCGGCTTGATGCACGCTTACCAGATCCCGTTTGGAAATGTCGTCGATTTCTATTTCCACTGGTTTGAGTGGTTTGGAGGAAAGGAGCCGGCGGAGGGCGTCTTCACCTTCAATGCGATGGGATTAGCGGCCAGTTACGCACTGTTCGGACTGGTTTTCTTCGTGATTGCCTTCAAGCAACGCTTGCGAGAATTACAGTCGGAAGCCGCTCACGAAAACCAAGAATCCAGTGACGAGGAGGACTGATGCCTGCCTCTCGATCCGGTCTTTCGATCGTCGAAATCCTGGTGGTTCTGGTCTGCGCGCTCCTGCTGTTGATGCTCGTTGTCCCCTTTATTCAAAACTCGCGAGAGTCGCAACGTTTAGTAAGCTGCCAGAATCGAATCCGCGTACTCGCCTCAGCGATACAACTCGATACGGACGACCGGGGTGGTCGCTTACCACCGCTCACAGAGAATGAGATGCCCTGGACGGCGGGAATCCTGCCGAAGATACCCGGCACGGAATCAATTCTTATTCAATTCAACGATCGACCCATCCAGGAACAACAGCCGATCCACGTCCCGCAATTACTCTGTCCCAACGGACAGGAATATCCGGTGGGGAAAAACTGTTACATCATGAACGGTGGCTGGGGAGAATTTCGGACTGACGACGAAGGACTTGTCTATGAAGACAAAACTCACACGATCCAGATTGACTTGAATGAGGACGGCGAAGTCAGCGAAGCAGAAGAATTGATGATTCGTGCGACGGGAACCATCTGGCGACCCGATCCGGTTCCCTCATCGTGGGCACGAACTGAAATTGAAGCACTCGACGGTCTCAGCCAGACGATTATTCTCTCCGAAACCCAGAACGCCAAGACGTGGATGTCGCTGGAGACCTTCAATCTGGCGTTTGTGGTGGGACTCGATCGAATTACCTGGGGCGAGGCGCCCGAGCAATTTGATGTGACGGCGAAGTCACTGGGGCCGTATACGATCAACAGTTCGCGCGGCGGAAAAGAAGGACACTGGCCGTCTCCCAGTTCGCTCCATCCCGACGGGGTGAACGTGCTGTTTGCCGATGGAGCCTTCCGGACTCTCAGCAAAGAGATCGACCCGCTTCTTTATCTGCGTTTGATGACGCCGGGAGGAACCGCGTTCGGAGAAGCACGGATCGAACAATCCACTCCCCAACTTCCCGAGACCATCCACAAAAATGAGATCGAACAACCGATTCGTCGTGACGAGGAAGGTTCCTGAACGCTATTCGTTCAAGACCAGCGGCACCGCTTCGTCCACCAGCCCTGCGGGACGTTGCAGCGAACCGGTCTTTTTCTGGTCGCCGTATTTTTCCCGCGCGACGTCGGCCAGCTCTTCAAGTTTTTTCACCACATCGGGATGGTCGTCGATGACGTTGTTGGATTCGGCGATATCGTCTTCGAGATTGTATAGCTTGGCGGGGACGACGCGGGCGGGCTTATTTCTAGGTTTGACGGTTCGGGCCAGATGCAACTTCCAGGGACCGGAACGAACCGCCTGCAGCGCATCGCGGAAGTAGTAATAGTACGCATCGTGAGGTGTCGCTTTCGATTGGCCCGTCAGGATGTCGGCGATCGAGATGCCGTCAATGTGCGATTTTGGGGGAGCTTTGGCGTCCGCAAATTCCGCAAAGGTCGGCAGAAGATCGATCGTTGAAACCGTTTGATCGAAACTCGAGCCGGCGGGGATCCGACCCGGCCATCGCACCACACAGGGCACTCGCATGCCTCCTTCCATGGTGCTCCCTTTGAAGCCGGAGAGCGGTTTGTTGGATCCGCCCCATCGACTGGCGGCCCCGTTGTCGGAGGTGAACAGAATCAGCGTCTGTTCGTCGAGGTTCAGTTTCTGCAAGGTCTTCAGGATCTCGCCGGTCGACCAGTCGATCTCTTCCACACTGTCGCCGTACCCGCCGTTGGCACTTTTCCCGCGAAACCGATCGCTGGCATGGACGGGATTGTGGGGCATGGTGTGAGGCAGATAGATGAAAAAGGGACGGTCTTTGTTTTCGGTGATGAAATTCACGGCCTGTTCCGTGTAGCGTTGCGTGATGGTGTTCTGATCGACGGGCGCTTCGATGACGGTTTTCCCGGCAAGGAGCGGCAACGGTGGATTCTGTTTGCGTTGTTGCGATCCCATATCGTTGCTGTAGGGGATCCCGAAGTATTTATCGAACCCCTGTTCCGTCGGGAGAAACGGCTTCTGATCTCCAAGATGCCATTTACCGATGCAGGCCGTCGCGTAGCCTTTCGTCTTGAGCACTTCGGCAATCGTGGTCTCTTTCGGATTTAATCCTTTGCGGGCTAACGGGAAAAGAACCCACTCCTTACGGGCCGATTCGTGCATGTTCACGCGACGCGGATAGCAGGCGGTCATCAAACTCGAACGGGACGGCGTACACACGCCACACGTCGAATAGAAGCTCGTCAGTTTCATCCCTTCCGCCGCCAACCGATCGATGTTGGGCGTCCGGTGCTTCTCAGACCCGAAACAACCGATGTCGCCGTAGCCGAGATCGTCGCAGAAGATCAGAATGAAATTCGGAGGAGCGGCGACAAGCGGCGAAGAGGTCAGCAGTAAGAGAGAAGCAACCATCGTGAGCGCGATTCGATAAAACATGCAGTCACCCTTCGTTGAGATTCATGATTCCAGAAACTCGATGACGGCCTTCAAGAGCCATTCCACGGCGAGACGTTGCCTGTAAAGCCGTAACGAGAGTTCCCGGTCCGTTTGATTCTCGGAAACGGAGTCCGGCAGATCAACTTTTTTTCTCAGACTTCGGGAATCCCTGGACTCCACGGCGATCCACGCAGTGCCGTCCGTTGCTTCGGGAGCATCGGGACCGAGATCGCCCGTGATGGACGCCGACAAGGTCGCATGCGGCGTGATCCGCAAGACGCCTTTGGCCATGGCGGTCGCGACTTCCTCGCTCACGTAACCGTGGGATTCGATGAGATCGGGCGCGATATCGAGCCAGGCGACCTTGGTCGGAATCTGATACACAACCGCCGAACCACACAGGTGTTGCGAAATCCCCGGCACACCCGCCAGAGTGGCCGATGCGAGCCCCGCCGTACAGCTCTCTGCGAAAACGAGTTGCTCGTTCGATTCTTCGAGCAACTCCGCCAGTTGCCGAGCGAGTGATGATGTCTCCGCGGAAAGGCCCATCAGGAACCCCGATTCAATCCAGAGGCGCGATATAATCGATCGTGTGTCTCAGCATATCAGGAATTGATCCTGTTTTTCTCGCGTTGTCGGATGTTTTTTTCGTATAATCGACGCGCGGTCAGGTTCTCTTTCCGCCTGGTGAAATCCACCGTCGTTCTCAATTCGAGGTACGCGTCTATGCCGCTCACGCTCAATCGTCCGTTTCTGGTCGTCTCGCTGGTCCTGCTCTGTTGGATGATCGCCCCGGCTGCGGGCCTGGTGCAGCCATCATCTCAGGAGGATCCAAAAACGGAATCCACCGAACCGGCTGAGAAACCTTCCGCAGATTCCGACAAACAACCAAAAGACAAACAGACTTCCAAGTCGCGACACCAACCCAAAGAAGAAACGCCGGAAGAACGCCGAAAAAGAATTCGCGACCGTGCGCAGAACAGCATGGGGGCGGTGACCAATCTGATCGCCATTCCCCAAATTCAACAGGAACTCGATCTCTCCGATGAACAGCGTGGTGAGATCTCCGATCAAATCAAGTCGATGCAACTCTATCTCAGAATGCAATTCAAAGAGGTGCGAGACTTACCGCGATCCGAACAAGCAGCCCAGATCCGCAAGTTGAAAACGCAGACGGCGGCCCCCGTTCAAAAACGTCAACAACAGATTCTGGAAATCCTCACCGACGAACAACGCATGAGACTGACGGGAATCTCGATGCAGTATCGGGGTGTCGAATGTCTGCTCGACGACAAGATCGCCGACCTGTTGAAATTGACGGAAGAACAACGCGAAGAACTGATCACGATTGCGGAGAAACTGGATATGGATCTCTCCGCCGAACGCCGGAAATTACTGGAGGTCAAACCGGAAGATCGCCGGACGCAGCGCAAGGCGTCCGGCCAGAGACAACAAAAACTGAGAGCAACCGCCGAAGAGGAGATGCTCGCCGTGTTGACTCCCGAACAGCTCGAAAAATTTGAAGAGCTGCAAGGCAAGAAGTTTCGCGTCCGCAGCCCCAAGGCACCGACACCGATCCGGCCCGTCGAACCGTCGAAAAAAGACGAGTAAACCGCCTCTAAAACAGTGTGTTGAGAAACAGGTTTGTTGGCGAGTTTGAGTTTTTCAACGGGCTGCGAACCTCCTCTGTCGAAATCGATGTCGCTACGATGGGACAAAACCTGTCCCAACTTCATTGTCAATGATGCGTCCCATGTCCGACTCTCAACCAATTCCCGGCACTCCGCCCGATCCCGCGCAAAATAACGCCGCCTTCCAGAAATTTTGCGAAGTCGTCGCCAAACTCCGCTCCCTCGAAGGCTGCCCCTGGGATCGCCAGCAGACTCTGGAAACGATCAAGCCCCACACCCTTGAAGAGAC
Organism: Planctomycetaceae bacterium; assembly: GCA_014762625.1. Lineage (GTDB taxonomy): Bacteria > Planctomycetota > Planctomycetia > Planctomycetales > Planctomycetaceae > JABURQ01. Next base: position 92,585 of record JABURQ010000044.1, read on the forward strand.
TTACGAACTTCTCGAAGCGATCGACTCGGGGAACGACGAGCATATCGTTGAAGAACTGGGCGATGTGTTACTGCAAGTCGTTCTCGATGCTCAGATCGGAGCCGATGAAGGACGCTTCAATCTCACCCAGGTCATCGAACGCATTACCGCGAAGATGATTCACCGGCATCCCCATGTCTTCGGCGATGCGGTCGCCGAGAATACCGACGACGTTCGCCGGAACTGGGAGGCCGCCAAAAACGCCGAGAAGAGCGACCGTCAGTCGCTACTGGACGGTTTGCCTGCTGCTCTTCCCCAGTTGGCCCGAGCGGCGAGAATCACGGCGAAAGCGGCCCGCGTCGGTTACGATTTCCCGCAACGCGAAATGCTGTTCGCCAAGCTGGAGGAAGAGTTGAATGAGCTGGCCGCCGAACTTTTCCCGGACGGAAAGATCCCGGTGGTTCCCGCGGAAGTGGATGCGGAGATTGTTCCCGACGAGCCTGTGGAGGATGCCGACCTGAAAGCGCGCATCGAGGGTGAGCTGGGAGACGTGCTGTTTGTGTTGGCAAACGTGGCCCGTCGCTGGGGCATCAACCCCGAGGAAGCGTTACGAAAAAGTAATGAGAAGTTCGAACGCCGCTTCCGCTACATCGAGGATCGCGTCCGCGAGCAAGGGCAACAGATCGCCGAGATCTCACTGATTGAAATGGAACAGCACTACCAGGAAGGGAAGTCTCAGGAGGCTCCGTAAACAAAGGGTCCGGCGTCAAACTCGGGCGGTTTTTTATGCGCGGTTAAAAAGATTGACATACAAGAAACAGAATCTTACGATCACTGTGTACAGATTGACCCTGCAACAGGAATGCCTGCAATGTTCCAGCAACTCATCGATTGAGGTCAGAAGTTGTGAATCGACAGGAATTACAAGCGTTATCCAAGCAGCGAATTCAAGATGCAGATTCTCTTTTGAAGGCGAACTGCTGGTCGGGAGCGTATTACTTAGCGGGGTACGCGTTGGAGTGTGCTCTCAAATCTTGTGTTCTCGTTTACGTCCACAATTATACTGAGATCATCTTTGAAGATAAGAGATTCACTCAGAATTGTTGGACTCACGACATCGAAACGCTCGTCAAACAAGCTGGCCTTAAGGTAATACGAGATCAACACATCAATTCAAATCCGGCTGCAGGAACAAACTGGCAAATTGCCAAAGACTGGTCTGAGATCGCGCGCTATCAAATCAATACTCAAACAGCGGCGGAAAAGTTGTATAATGCACTATCCGATCCAACAGACGGAGTTCTTACATGGATACAGCAACGCTGGTAGTTGAGCAAAAAGATGCAGGCAGAGAATTTCTTCAGGAATTCTGTAAGTATGCTCCGATTGATGTTGCCTTCTGGTTAAAAGAAACCGACATCGATGATTGGTATCTCTACGTTGTCTCTCCAGAAGTGACCGCCGAAAACATCGATGTCGCTTACGGGGAAGTCTTACGATTGTTGAGACCCGATCAGAATCCCTGGATGGATCCTTTTCGCGTTAAATTGCTTGATCCGGGAAAGGAACTTGCTAAGGCGGCAAAGGAAATTAAAGAACGCTATCACGGCAACATTCCGACGAACTACAACGGCTCATCGATTGCAGGTGTTCCCATCGACGCCTGTTACATCTATGAGGATATAGATCGATTTGTACCACTCGGTACTACAGCCAAAACCGGCCAAAAATGCCCCCAGTCGGGGATTTGGGTCTCGACCAAAAATCCTGAGATGGAGATCTCCATTGCTAAAGGGGGATCGATGCCGCCTCTAACAGATCGAGTAGCGACGGTATGGAAACTAAAAAGCTATTTGAAAACTGAAACTTCAGCGAGTTAACTTGCTTGGCCTGGAATCGCAATTGCAACTATGAAGATCTTTGTTAGCTCAACTGTTTACGATTTGATCGATATACGGTCGGAAGTCGCTGAACTGTTACGGTCTCTTGGACTTTCTCCAATTCTCTCTGACGATAGCCATTCAGATTTTTCACCAAAGCATGATGCGAATTCGATCGAGTCCTGCTTGGCAAACATAGCAGCCAGCGATGCTGTGATCCTCATCCTCGATCAGCGTTATGGTCCATCTTTGAAGAATGCGGGGTTTGAAGATAAATCTGCAACGCATCTTGAATACGAACGTGCAATAGAACTTGGCAAACCAATACATGTGTTTGTACGAGACAGGCTTGAAGCAGACTTTTCAATCTGGAAAAAGAACGATAAGCAATCTGATCTGAAATTAACGTGGGTGGAACAAGAAGAATTCAGGCTGTTTGAACTTCTCTCAGAACATCGCAAGCTTATTGAAGGAAAATCGAATTCAAACTGGGTCGATTTTTTCAGTTCTTCTATCGATTTGAAGAAATCGATTCAGAAGAAATTTGAGACTATGATGCGACCGCAGCAGCTCGCCGATGCAATTGCACATAACGAGTTCCCACTATTCGACGTACAAAGTCGCACTGAAGATACGAGCAGGGCGGATCAAATAAAAGAACTTACCTGCAAATGTACGATTACAAATGTTGGAGGAGCTTCAGCCTTCAATGTTCAAATTTATTGGAAGAACATAACAGATGAAATCAAGCCAATAGATGTGATCGTTCCCACGCAATCGACGATCATGTGCAATTTACTTGTGTTAGAGATACACAAGATGATTGATGAAGCCATCTTGGTCATTGAATATGACAGCATGCTGGGAGTACGTGTAATCGATCAATATCGAGTTTATGGAGAACTCCTAACGTCTACCAGTTGGGGGCATCTAACAGGAGTTGAAAGAATCTCAAGGGAATTTAGCATCGTTGATTCGCCCACAATTACTATTTCAGAATGACTGCCCACAAAAAAACCAACGCGAGAATGATTCCCGCGTCGGTCTTGGATATCTAATTTGCCCTGCGTGCTTGCGCACGCGGCTCAAAAGTGAAAAATTCGGTCGCTCAGATCGTGCCGCCGAAGGTGGCGTTGTCGCCCAGCATTTCTTCGATCCGCAACAACTGGTTGTACTTGCAGATACGATCCGTCCGACTGGCGGAACCGGTTTTGATCTGACCCGTCCCCAACGCCACCGCAAGGTCGGCGATGGTGGTGTCTTCGGTTTCACCCGAGCGGTGTGACATGACGGCGGTGTAGCCGTTCTGGTACGCCATCTGGACCGCTTCGATCGTTTCGCTGAGGGAACCGATCTGGTTCACTTTCACGAGAATGCTGTTAGCGACTCCCAGTTCGATCCCGCGACTGAGGCGTTTGGAGTTCGTCACGAACAGGTCGTCGCCGACGAGTTGCACATCGTCGCCGAGAGCATCGGTCATGACTTTCCAGCCGTCCCAGTCCTCTTCGTCACAGCCGTCTTCGATGCTGGCAATGGGGTACTTGTCGCACCAGCCTTTGTAGAGTTCGACGATTCCCGCCGCGTCGTAGTCGTTCCCTTCGACCGAGTAGGTTTTCTTATCGGCGTCGTACAGTTCCGACGAAGCACAGTCGAGAGCGATTTTGACCTGGTCGCCGGGCGTGTAACCGGCGTCTTCGATCGCCTGCAGGATGACCTGGATCGCTTCTTCACTGCTGCCGAGGTTCGGAGCGAAGCCTCCTTCGTCACCGACGGCGGTCGAGAGTCCTTTGCCGTGCAGAATCTTCTTCAACTTGTGGAACACTTCGGTGCCGCAACGGAGGGCATCGCTGAAGCTCTCGAAGCCGAGCGGGTAGACCATGAACTCCTGCAGGTCGATGGAGTTGTTGGCGTGTTCGCCGCCGTTGATGATGTTCATCATCGGAGCAGGCAAGCGATTCGCACCGACACCGCCGAGGTAACGGAACAGTGGCAGATGACTCGCTTTCGCAGCCGCATGAGCGACCGCCAGCGAACAGGCGAGGATGGCATTCGCCCCGAGACGCGATTTGTTTTCGGTGCCGTCCAGTTCGAGCATCGCCGCGTCAACGGTTCCCTGGTCGGTGGCGTCCATGTCGATCAGGACGTCGGCGATATGCTCGTTGACGTTTTCGACCGCCTGGAGAACTCCCTTGCCGAGGTAACGGCTGTCGTCGCCGTCGCGCAATTCGCAGGCTTCAAATTCTCCGGTGGAGGCACCGCTCGGAACGGCGGCTCGTCCCCAGGTCCCGTCTTCGAGGAGGACATCGACTTCGACAGTCGGGTTGCCGCGGGAGTCGAGGATTTCGCGGGCGAGAAGATCGGCAATCAGAATGCTCATGGTGGGTTCCTTGTTTGTGCTTTGTCTGGATTGTTTTATTATTCATCGAAATCAGCCGGAACGCGCTAGCGTCCGGTTCATTTCATTAACCGTGGGATAGTGCCCAGCGGCTGATTGCGTTCAAGGTGTTCTTTAGGCTGCAAGGCCGGTTCCACCGGCCAGAAAGAACTACGAACTCTCGTTTTATCGTATCCCTGACAGATCTTCCACGCAGGCGGGGATCCGAGGCTCTGTTTTCGCGGGAATTTCATCTGTCCAGCCGGACCGTGAGTAGTTTTCGTCGGTGGAAAAGGGTGTCTATCGGTAGTCGGCTGGACGAACGGAGGCCACTTTGGCATCATAGACCCACGGATGGGCATGATGAGCGCCTTGTGACGCTCCCGCTGCAAAACCTCATCTCATCCATCCGTGATCGACTCCAAATGCCGAGGAAACTTGGCTCACTCTCAATGAATCACGGAGAATACTTACCTGTATGTTTACGGGTCTCGTGGAAGGCACAGGTCGCGTTGACGCTCTCACTCAAGAGGGCGACGCCGCATTGCGCCTCGCCATTCAAGTTCCCGATCTCATGACCGGAGAGTGCGCGCTGGGTGAAAGTGTCGCTATCAACGGCTGCTGCCTGACGGTCGTCGAGTACACCGATTCCGTCTGGCAGTTTCAGGCGGGCGACGAAACACTCGCGAAAACCAATCTCGGTGAACTCCAGGTCGGCAATCGGGTCAATCTGGAACGTTCCCTCAAAGCCGACGCCCGACTCGGCGGTCACTTCGTGCAAGGACATGTCGATGCGACCGCAACCGTCAAAACCATTGACCGCGACGGAGAGTGGGTCCGCATGTGGTTTACCGTACCCGAAGACTTGTCCCGATTGATGATTCCGAAAGGCTCAGTGGCGGTGGACGGCATCAGTCTGACACTGGTTGATGTCGAGCCGGATTGTTTCAGCGTGGCGTTGATTCCCCACACGCTGGAAGTAACGACGCTGGGTGAACGCGAGGTCGGCGACACCGTCAACATCGAAGCCGACATGCTCGGCAAATACATTTACAAAATGGTCTCGAATCTGGGACTGACCGGAGAAGGAAACCAAGTGACATGAAAGACGCCGACCGTCAGACACGCTCGTATCTGATGGAGCTGTTTGAACAGCGGGGCGTTCATCCGCGCTCGGACTTCGGTCAAAACTTCCTCATCGATATCAATCTGATCGAATTTGCCGTCAACGCCGCCGAATTAACCGATCAGGATGTCGTGCTTGAAATCGGCGCCGGGACCGGCGGTATGACGGCCTTCCTCGCCCAACAGGCGGGACATGTGGTCTCGGTGGAGATCGATACGAACGTCTTTCCACTCGCCCAATACGCGGTTCGCGATTTCGACAACGTCACCCTGCTGAATACCGATGCCCTGAAAAACAAAAACAACTTCGCACCGGAAGTGTTGGGGACCGTTCAGGAGAAACTGGACTCCATTCCCGGCAGCACATTGAAACTGGTGGCGAACCTGCCGTACAACGTCGCCACGCCAATTATCTCGAACCTCGTCGCGAGTGACCTGCCCTGGTCGCGGATGGTGACGACGATTCAGTGGGAACTGGCGACCCGGATGGCGTCCCGACATGGCGGCGGAACGAACTACAGCGCCCTCTCGGTCTGGCTACAGTCACAATGCGACATCGAGATCCTGCGGAAATTGAAACCGACCGTTTTCTGGCCTCGGCCCAAAGTCGATTCGGCCATCGTGCGGCTGATCCCGAATCCCGAGAAAGCGGCACTCATCGAAGATCGGGAATTTTTTCACGACTTCGTAAGACGACTATTTCATCATCGCCGCAAGTTGATGCGATCGGTGCTGGTGACGATGTATCGAAAACAACTGGCCAAGTCAGAGGTCGATCGTATCCTGGCCGAAGAGGGCTTCGAGCCCAACAGTCGAGCCGAAGCCCAACCGGTCGAGCGACTGGTGGAATTGAGCAATCGATTTTTGAAAGAGGTGACGTCAAGGGAGACGTAATATTGAGCCTCGTGCTCAAGCATGATGGGAGGACTGAATAATATTTGACCTCTTTCATCCGCCCTTCGACCCCTACAGAAACAAAGCAGACAGAGACTAGAAAACCTTTCGGAGACAGACATGCAAGATCGAATCGCCTATCAGGGAATCACCTTCGACGACGTTCTCCTCGAACCGCGTTACAGCGAGATCATGCCTTCGGACGTCAATCCCTCGACGAGATTGACGAATCGCATCGAACTCTCCTTGCCGATTATCTCGTCCCCCATGGATACGGTCACCGAAAGTGATATGGCGATCGCGATGGCTCAGGAGGGGGGCATCGGCATCATCCATAAAAACATGCCGGTCGAACGTCAGTCCCTCGAAGTCGATCGCGTGAAACGCAGTGAGAACGGCATTATCGTCGATCCTGTCACTCTTCCTCCCGGCGAAAAAGTGGGCGAAGCGTCTCGCATCATGGACGAACGCAACATCGGAGGGGTACCGATTACGGAAAATGGGAAGCTTAAGGGGATTTTAACACGCCGCGATCTGAAGTTTCTGGAGTCTTCCGACACATTGATTTCGGAAGTGATGACCAAGGAAAACCTCGTCACGGCGAAGGAAAATACCTCTCTGGAGGACGCGCAGCGGATTCTGCGGGAAAATAAGGTCGAAAAACTGCTGCTGGTGGACGATAACTATGTACTGAAGGGTTTGATTACGATTAAGGACGTCGATAAAAACCTCCAGTTTCCGGGGGCCTCGAAAGATGAACGAGGACGCCTGCGAGTGGGAGCGGCTGTCGGCGTGCATGATTACGATCGGGTTGACGAACTGATTTCCAGCGGCGTCGATGTACTCGTGGTCGATAGTGCCCACGGGCATTCCAAAAACGTGATCGAAACCGTCAAACAAATCAAGCAGAAACATAACATCGATGTGATCGCCGGCAACATCGCCACTGAAGACGGAGCCCGCGATCTTATCAATGCCGGAGTGGATGCCGTCAAAGTCGGAATCGGCCCCGGATCGATTTGTACAACTCGAATTATTTCCGGGGTGGGAGTGCCGCAACTGTCGGCTGTCCGCAATGCATTTCGGGCAGCGTCAGAAGCAGGCATCCCCTTAATCGCCGACGGCGGAATCCGGTTCAGCGGAGATATAGTCAAAGCGTTAGCGGCGGGAGCCCAATCAGTGATGCTGGGAGGGTTGCTCGCCGGTCTGGACGAAAGTCCGGGCGAAATGATTTTGTATCAGGGACGAACATTCAAGCGATATCGCGGAATGGGGTCTCTGGGAGCCATGGTCAAAGGGAGTAGCGAACGATACCGACAATCGGTTGAAGACGACGATTCCAAAGCGGGTGGCCAGAAACTCGTTCCCGAAGGGGTCGAAGGCCGCGTACCTTATAAAGGTCACCTGAATACCTTGCTGTATCAATTGATCGGCGGGATTCGGGCCGGGATGGGATACCTCGGCGTCTCAACCATCGAAGAACTACGCAAGGAAGCGCGGTTTATCCAGGTCTCGTCCGCATCGGTGAGGGAGAACCATCCACATGACATTGCCATCACACAAGAAGCACCCAATTATTCACCTCAGCAAGCAGGTCTGGAAAACTAGTCTTTCCGGACTGGGCCTCGCCGGTGTCCTGGTCTTCTCGACCGGACTTCACGCCCAGGAACCGGGTGTCAGTACGCTCCAATTGCGGAAACCGGCCACCATCCGTTTGGTGAGTCAGCAGGACGCACCGCAAGGCTCACCACTGGATCGGTTGAAGCAGCGCTCTGCTCAGGATCGTTTCGAGCAGTTACAGAATGAGCCAGTTCCCGCCCCGTTGCCTGTGGATGACTCCGAGGAAATTGAACCGATCGCGCGTCCCACCGTACCGCAAAAGGTGGAGGCCGCCCCCAACAGACTGCCGCAACTTCCGGAACTCAATGAGTTGGAGGAACTCGACCCCTTCGAGCCTCCCACCGCCAGGAAATTGCAACCGATTCCGCAGTCAACCGTTAAGCAACCGAAGCTGACGCCTCCCCCTGCCCCCGCTCCGAGGAATCTGTCGGTAGTCCGCCAGCAAGTGGACCCCAGACAGAAAGATGAGGCTCCGCTCGAGGTCGTTCGTTCGCTGTCCGATATTCGGCCGTTCTACGACTTTGAATCTCCCCGAGAACAAACTTTGAATCTTAACCCCGAAGCGGAAAATACGCCGGAAAAACGATATCCGACTGATCTCGAATTCGGCGACGACGCCCTGAAACCGCGACTCTCACCCGATCGTCTGTTCGCCTGGGAAGCCTCGAATCTGTTCCACAATCCCCTCTACTTTCAAGACCCGCAACTCGAACGTTACGGCCACACGCACGGCGACGTGATCTTCCAACCGCTGTTGTCCATGGGACGCATGGGAGTCCAACTCGTTGGCTTGCCTTATCAGACAGTCATCGATTCGCCTCACAGCAAACAGTACACGCTCGGCTGGTACCGTCCGGGAGAAGAGGCTCCGCATCTGTTCTATCAGATCCCGTTGAACGTCGAAGCCGCCGCCGCTCAGGGCCTGGCAACGACCGGAGCCGCGTTCATCGTGCCGTGAGTTCATAACAGTTCCATCATTCCTGAAGCCAACGCGGGATCCCCCTGCGTCGGTTTTTTTATGAAGGGGATGACATAGATTCCCACGATGAACCTGATGAATCGCCATTGTTCTCGCTGGTCCACATCTGCTATCTTTCGCCCCTCATCTCAGAATCAACGGGCGGAGTACCGTTCTCGTGTTGAAGTTTTTGGTATTGGCAACAGACATCGTGCGGCGAAAAGGGGGACCCCGGAAAAGTCCCCTGTTTCAATTTCTGCGCGTCTTCTTTGCCCCCGGCGAGGTCAACACCCTCACTCCGGGAGAGCTTGATCCCCGCCGTCCGCTGACGACCGAGATCCTGCTGATCGAGAACCCGACTTCGCTCACTCCCGAGCAACTACGGGGAGTGAACTACCGACAGGCGGTTCTGTTCGACTACGGCGACGGACGGACGCCCCACTGGAACCCTGAAAACAAGGAATTTCTCAGCTCCCTGAGCGACCTGTATCTGAAATCGTTTGTGGATCGTGGTACAGACTACGACTTCCGGATGGGAACATTGCCGTTGTACCGGAAAAAGAAATTACAGCAATGTCTGCGCATTCAGGAATTGAAACAGGCAATCTTCGGAGCCGGATCACAGAGAAAGATCGACCTGTTCTTCTCGGGAGCGCCGACGGATTTACGAATTCACGAACACGGACAGGACCGCTTGTACAATCAACGCATCGAATGGTTGTCGGAAGCCAGGACAGCCGACTTTCCGTATCGATTTGTGGGAGGCTTGTCGTACATCAACAAATCGCGACTCAAAAAAGCTCTGGAGCTTCACGGCGACTTTCGCCACTTGATTTCCCGCCGACGGTATGACTTCTACTCCTATTACTATCATTTATGTCATTCAAAAATTGCCCTGGTTCCCACAGGACATGCGCGATGGACCTATCGTCATTACGAAGCGGTCTACGCCAGGAACGTGATGCTGTCGACCGATATGACCAATATCGAATTGCTCGTCCCGCTACCGCCGCACTTCATTCAGGTTCCGGACGGAGCCAAAATTCTCCCCTACGTTGAAGAAGGGTTGAAGTTTTTTGCAGAGCAATCGGATTTGCTCGATGACAACCTGCGTTCGCTCAAGCAGTATTACGACCAGGGACAATTTTCGTCATCCTGCCCCAAATCGCTCGAACGGTTCCTGATCCAACTGGAACCCGGCTATCAGGCTCAATCCACCTCTCCCGCCAACAGCCCCGCCTCGAATCGCTAGGCGGCGTAAATTCTCCCCTCACTGACACAGGCTCTCCGAACACATTCGCGGACTCGGATGACAATTCGCTCGCAGGCGGTATCATGGAGCGATTCCCATGATTTCCCGAGAGTGAAGGTTGCCATGTCCGCATCCATGAATCGTCCGCTGATTCACGAAATCCTGAATCAGATTGAAGCCGTCATCGTCGAAGCCGAGGAAAAAACCCGACCGCTCGAAATGCAGCCGTACCGGGGACAGTTATTCGACTTGTTCAACACGGCTCACCAGAACGCGCTCACCGATGACGAAGAAGGCCCGCTGGCAGCGGATGCCATCTGCAAAGAACTGGGGGAGCGCTGGGGATTATCCACTTCGGCTCAAAGCTCGGTGACGGAGAACGCGTCGATTCCTCCCGAACACATTGCCAAGATGCGCAGCTTGTGGAGCGTGATGCGGATGTGGATGGAATGGAATTATGCGTGGAACCGCTGGGACGAGTTCCATAAACCGTAACCTGCCCTGGTTTTACGTGCCTCCGATTGTTCGAGAAAAAACCTCTTGACCTTTTTATTTTAGTCTGACTAAAATAAAACCATGAAAGAACTGAACGGCGACAAATTACGCGGTCACCTCGAAACGATGGTCCTCTCGGTCCTCGAAGAGGGAGACGCGCATGGTCTGGAAGTGATTCGTCGTCTTGAGGATCGCGGTTGTGGATTGCTGAAACTCAAAGAAGGGACTTTATATCCCGCGCTCTACCGATTGCAGGACGCGGGGAAAGTTAAGGTTGTCCGCGAGGAAAAACCTTCGACCGGACGAGGAGCGCCGCGACGTGTTTACTGTCTGACTCGCAAAGGGAAACGGCAACTCGCTCAAGGTCGTCAGGAATGGGTACAGTTCGCCGATCTCATGGGATCTATCATAGGAGCGCCGGCATGAACGATCACACATTACAGCAACTCGAACGACTCGTCGAGCAGTGCGTCCGTCCCGTCAGGACCGACTTTGCCGACAAAAAACGAATGCGCGAAGACTTGTTGTCGCATCTCTCATCCACGTTTGAGGAAGAACTTGAAAGATGCGGTGACGAACGAGCGGCACTTCAGCAGACTCTACGACGCTTTGGAAATCCTGCTGATGTCACTCATGAACTGCAACAGACTCTCTCCTGGCAGCATCGATTCAGTTACTTCACGGAACAAATCCAGGCACGACAGCCGGGAGAATCATACCTGTATCTGGGAATGAAGCATTTTCTGTATGCGCTGGTGTTGAGTATTTTGACCTCTACCTTGATTTTGATCGTTCGCGGGAATAATGTTCGCACCGATCCGGCGACCATGTTCTGGGTGTTTGCGGTGATACTTGCCGGTATGTCGATCACTGGCTCATGTTCACAATGGCTGGTTGACGGGATGGGTCGGGCGCTGATCTCAAAGTCGAAAAAGTCACAACTCAGGTATGGATTGCTTTCCGTTTTCCTTTACCCGGCAGCCATGTTCGCGATCCATCTGGGGTTGATGCTCGGTCCCAGACTGGGCGAATATCAGATCTCATCATCCGCCATGCTGGCAGCCTCTGCGACTGCCTGCTTCGGTCCTCTCGTCGTCTGGTTGATGGGCCCAATGATGGCGGAGCGGATTCTGTATCAGGAGAAGTGGGCGGCGATCGATCTTACGGAGAGGTGATCGGCGTGCCGGATCCTGTGATTTGACCGACAAATCCAACTTTCCGAACAGTACACTTCTTCTCGTCGATTTCGAACTGGTAGATGTCGACATAATTCGATTTCAGATACCTGACGATCACCTGATTATGAGAGAAGGCCCCCCATTGGAATTTGCGTTGGTCTGTCAAAAATCCCCCCTCCCCGTTTTTGTCAAAATAGATTCTTTGCCCGCCGGAGAGCTTCCATTTCGTTCCCTCTAACTGCGATTCGAGAGCGGTGAGAGAATTGGAGACGGAAGCACCTGATAACGCATCTTGCTCCCGTTTCATCGATCGCTCGAAGTCTTCTGCGATCTGTTTGATTTTCAACGCTTCTTCCAACTCACCATCTTTGGTAGCGTCTTTTTGTTCTGCTTCAAGGACTGTTCTAAAGTCGTCGCCAAGCTCCTCAAGTTCGGCAAGATATTCCTGCCGGACCTCAGCGATTTTCTTTTCCAGCAAGACGCGCGCCTGGCCCTGATTCTTGAGGAAGCTCTGCTGAGCCCGTCGGACTTTGAGTGAATCTGGAGCTTTTTCCTGAGCCGACATATCGTCGTGGGAGCATAGGAGCAGGGCTGAGACGATAACAACGATGACAGGTTTCATAATGAAGTCTCCTGAGTGCTGGTTGAAGAAGTTTCATTCTACCTCACGGCAGCAAATGCTCATCCAGCCAGCCGAAAATGAGCTCCTGACCATTTCCCCGTCGCGGATCCGAGCCATGATGCAAGTCATTGGCAATACCAAGTTGGTCGAGTTTCTCTTTTAACACTTTTCCGAAATACGGGTGATGAATGAGTAAACCGGTGGAGGCCGTTTCGGGTAATGGAATTCCCTCGAGCTTACCGCCGTAGATAGAGAGAGTCGGCGGATCGTCTTTCGTGAGATGTTCGATCGGTGAACTCTCTTTGATCCGCTCCCATGCCGATGAAGAGATGTTTCCGGTCACCGGCTCTCCGAACATCTTCGGAAAGCTGCCGTGGACGTGTTTCGGTCCACCCATGTTTTTTGTGATCCAATGGGGATCGAGATTGGTAGGACCGTTGAGAGGAATGATGCACTTGACCCGCGTCGATTGTCGGGCGATCGGGTCGTCACTGTTCGGATCGGCCAGATCGTCGTGATAACCGATCCAGAGTGTGATCACCGCACCGGCGGAACTGCCGCTGAGCGCGATGCGGTTCGTTTCCAGCTTCCACTTCTGCTTGTGTTCCCGCAAAAACTGAATCACGCGCGCGGAGTCGTGCATTGGAGCAGGACTGAGAGTTTTCTCACCATCCACGAATCGATAATTGGCCGACACGACCGCCAAACCCTTTTCCAGAAAAGGCGACGGATCGAAGCCCGATTTATCGCCCGCGACGAATCCCCCGCCGTGAAAAAAGACATACACGGGAAAACCTGCTTTCGGGGCATCGCCTTCCGGTATCCACAGGTCAAACACATTGCGTTCGTGATCGCCGTAACGGACATCCGCATGCGTCGGCTCGGGTCTTTGAGGACGTCGATTTTGCCGCTGTTTCTTGAGCACCTCATCGCGATATTTCGTCGCTTCCTCGAGGGTGAGTGTGCCGTCCTTGTTGTAGTCAGCTTTGGGAAATCGCTTGAGCAGTTGTTGTAAGCGTTCGTCCTGCGTTTGCGCGGAGAGCGAGCTTCCTCTCACAGCGATGACAATGAGGACGAGAATTCCAAAGCACACCAGTCGATTTTTCCGCATCACGAATCCCTTTTAGGAAAGTCGAAAACATCCGCACCGGTTCTCAGTTTAATCAAATGAGGAGTTGGAGATCCCGACTTTTCTGGTTTTCCGGAACTTCAGATCAGAGTCTCTACGACATTAATCTCCTCTAAAAATAAGACGCGTTATAAAGTTTGAAGCTGGAGGACGCATCAAACCAGAGAGTCACCGCAGCATCGATCATCGCCATCACAAGAACAGCAGCGATCAGTCTGGTTCGCAGGCGGCCACGCGAGAAAATCGCACAAGCACTCACCAGAAGTATCGCAGGAAGTATCGTCATGATCACCATCGCCCAGCCGTGAGTGGCGATGTAGTCGGGAGACGCCGAACCTTGAGACCAGCCTAACGCGTGGACCAGGGACAACAAACACTCCTGAATGACGAATTTAAGAAACGACTTCGGCAATTGGACAATCGCCAGCGGCGGGAATTCTCCCAGCCAGATGGAGTTGGAGAACGGCAACGTCATCGCGCTCATCAGGTAATAGAAACACGCGCTCGCCACAACGAACATCAGCCAACGTTGCTCCGGCCGCGAGGAGGATGACTCGTGCGGGACGTCGGAATTCACATCGATGGTTGCCATTTGATTCCCTCAAATTGCGTTCAGGACAAAGCATGAAAGAAAGACGCTATTCCCCCTGTAAACCAAACAAACCAGCCGGCTCCCCAAGCTGTTAGTCGAAAAAATCGGTTCTTCGAGTTCTAGCGTACGTAGGTTTCCAAAAAAGCGGACATGTTGGTTTG
>JABURQ010000090.1 GCA_014762625.1 Planctomycetaceae bacterium
TTCTCGCCAAGTTCGGCGACTTCGCAGTCCAGCTCTAGTTCGAATTCGGCCTCCTGGTCGCGTTCGATGTATTCTTGGATTTTGTCGAGGGCGTCCTGAGCGATGACCGTACCGAAGGCGACTCCCGGATCGTCGGCGGGACCGATTTTGAGACTTTGGGCCTCGTCGACCAGACGTTTGACGAATTGATCGTAGATTTTTTCGAGCACGATGACCCGCGAACAGGCGGAACACTTTTGACCGGCGTAACCGAAAGCGGAGTGAATGACGCCTTGAACCGCTTCGTCGAGGTCAGCGTCGTCGTCGATGATGATGGCGTTTTTACCCCCCATTTCGGCGACGACATGTTTGACGGAGGTTTGTCGCTCGTCGGTCTGAGCGGCGGATTGATTGATGTTGAGGCCGACGTGCATCGAACCGGTAAAGGCGATCAGATCGACATCGGGACTGCCGACCAGTTCGGGGCCGATCTCTTCTCCCACGCCGGGGAGGAAGTTGACCACTCCGTTCGGGATACCGGCATCATGAACCAGGTCCATCAGTTTCGCCGCCACGATCGACGATTGTTCGGCAGGTTTCATGACGACGGTGTTCCCGGCGACGAGGGCGGCGGTCGTCATGCCGGTAAGAATCGCGAGCGGAAAGTTCCACGGAGCGATGACGACGGCGACTCCGCGAGGTTTATAGTAATAACTGTTTTCCTCGCCTGGGAAATCGGTTTGTTGCGGTTCGTCGAGTTGCCGCATCTGTTGAGCGTAATACATGCAGAAGTCGATCGCTTCGGCGACATCGGCATCGGCTTCCGCCCACGGTTTGCCGCATTCGAAGACGATCCAGGCGGCGAGATCGAATCGTCGGTTTCGCATTTCAGCGGCGATCAGTTCAACGTATTCGCAGCGGTGCTGGGTTTCAATTTTCGACCAGGCGGGAAAGGCGTTGCGGGCGGCGGAGATCGCTTCGACGGCCTGGTCTTCGGTCGCCAGCACGATCCGTCCGAGTTCTTCGGAGGTGTTGCTCGGATTGACGGAGACCATCGTCTTGCCGCTTTCCTCGCCTTTGCCGTCGATGGTGAGGAGGTATTCCTGGCCGAATTCGTCCCGCACGCGTTCCAGGGCGTCCTGCATCGCGTCGCGGTTTTCCTCTTTCGAGAAGTCGGTAATCGGTTCGTTCTGGAAACCGGTTTGTTCTTCTTCCTGGACCTGTGGCATCTTGGCACCTGTTTCGACCGGATTGATCAACAATTGAGAGATATCGGCGTCACGTTCGACGCTCTGACGGAGAAAGGAGTCATTGGAGGTGTTTTCCAGCAGACGACGAACGAGATACGCCATCCCCGGCAGCATTTCTCCGAACGGAGTGTAGACCCGCACGCGATGTCCCATTTCGGCAATCGCCTCGGCCTGATCGCCTCCCATGCCGTACAGCATCTGCACTTCGTAAGAGCCGGGGTGAAGATCGAGAGTTTTCGCCCAGGCGAGACCGTGGGAGAGCGAGCGGAGATTGTGACTGCCGAGTGCCGGTCGCAACCAGTCGGCGTTCTCCATCAGGAATTTTGTTTGTTGTTCGTAGTTGGCGTCGGATTCCCACTTCTGCTGATAGACAGGAATCGGCCAGCCGCGATATTTCGCACGGATGGTTTCGTAATCCCAGTAGGCTCCTTTGACGAGCCGCACCCAGATCGGCGTGCCGCGTTTCTTCGTCCATTTCAGGAGGTGTTTGAGATCTTGTTCGGCTTCGGGGAGATAGGCCTGAATCACGATGCCCGCGTCGGGGTAATCGCGGAACTCATCTTCCATCAGAATGTCCTGGAAGATGTGCAGCGTGAGGTCCTTATGGTCGTACGACTCCATATCGATATGGACATAGGCGTCGTGCTGGCGGGCGGCTCGCAGTATGGGCCGCAAGCGAGCTTTCACGACTTCCGCCGATCCGACCGGATCCATCGATTTGAATTGACTGTTCAAGGCCGAGAGCTTCAACGACACATTGACTCGGGGAATGGGGCCGAACTGGTCGGCATCGAGAATGTCGTTCGTCGGCCATTGCGTCACCTGCGGACCGAGACCGGTGATGATATCGAGAAACGACTGCTGGTAAGCGTCCGCTTCCGCTTCCGTCAGGACTGCTTCTCCGAGCAGGTCCAGAGAAAACGCATAACCGCGATCGCGCAGCTTCTGGACCGATTGAAACACTTCATCGACCGTCGTTCCGGCGATGAATCGTTTCGCCATTCGATGGACGTTGGAGCGGGCGTTGAACGAAACCGCTTTGCCCAGGACCGTGTTCGGTTGCGTCAGTTCGAGACCGAGCCGCGCGGCCCAGGGGAGATGCTCGCGGACCTCTTCGAAGTATTCCTGCAGATGGCGTGTGACCGATTCATGATCGCGCAACATCGGCAGAACATCGACGAAGCGGAACATCTGAATCTTGACCGATTCGTCTTCCATCGCCCAGTCGAGAATGCGGTCGTCCCACCAGCGACGCTCGAACATCGACGGTCGTCGATGGGGAATGTGTTCCCAGATCTCGCGCCCGAGTCGCCGCGTTTCCTCTTCGACGGCATTGGCAATGTCGGCCGTTTTACTTGGCACGTGTGTCAGATCCTTCTGTGGTGTTCGTCATGGGTGGTCGAGATAGCCGCTTACGCTTGTCTATTCCATCATTACGTTGTGTACTCAGAATTCAACCGGACGTACTCCTGGGTCAAATCGCATGTCCAGAATCTGATGCGTTCTGTCCCGGTACCGCAATTCAGTTCGATATGAACTTCGCCGGAAGCCATGCTTTTCGAGACCGCTTCTTCGTCGTAGTCAACCGGTTGCCCTTTCTCGTAGAGCAAGGTTTGATTCAGATGCAGCGTTACGGCCAGCGGATCGAAATCGACTCCCGCATAACCTGCTGCGGAGACAATTCGTCCCCAGTTCGGGTCGTTCCCCGTGATGGCGGTTTTCACGAGCGGACCTTCGGCGATCACTTTGGCGATTCGGTAAGCGTCGGCAAAGGTTTCGAGACCGGTGACATCAATCGTCACAAAGTGATCCGCCCCCTCCGCATCGCGGACGATCATTTGTGCCAATTCTTCACTGACCTGATCGAGAGCCGCAGAAAATCCCCCCAATTCAGCGTCCTCGACGGCACCGGTACCTGCGGCTCCGTTCGCCAGCAGGAGGACGGTGTCGCTGGTACTCGTATGTCCTTCAACGCTGACACAATTGAATGAACGATTCACGGCGTGACGCAGCAAACGATCCGCCTGCTGAACGGTCAGGGCTGCGTCGGTCATGATTACCGAGAGCATCGTCGCCATGTTGGGCGCGATCATGGCGGCTCCCTTGCAGACGCCCGTGATACGAATCGGTTTGCCGTTCACAACGACTTCCCGGGAGCTGATTTTCGGGAAGGTATCGGTCGTCATGATGGCCTGAGCGGCAGACTTCAGGTGAGTCGATTCGCCGCCAAGTTGCGGTAGAACCTGTTTCAGCCCAGTCGTAATTTTTTCCAGGGGAAGAAAGTGACCGATGATGCCGGTCGAACAGACGAGGACATCCTCGGGATCACAGTCGAGTCCTTCCGCGAGTCTAGCCGTCATGGATTCAGCGTCGGCGACCCCCTTTTCACCGGTGCACGCGTTGGCGTTACCGGAATTGATCACCACCGCACGTGAACTCTCTCGTCCGACGCGTTGTTTCGAGACCGTCACCGGCGCGCCGCAGACCAGATTCCGGGTAAAAACGCCCGCCGAGACGGCGGGGCATTCCGAAAGGAACACCGCCAGATCAGGCTTCCCCGATTCCTTGATGCCGCAGGTGATTCCGGTGGTCTGGAAACCGGTTGGTAATTGGTGAGAAATCGTATCGCTCATGAAATACTCGGGAGACGTAAGATTGTCCAAAGTGCTATTAGACCAAGAATGTCCTGCGGCGTGAATTCATCCCGTCACCGGTTTCCCATTTTTTGAACTCCTGGGAAAAGTTTTTTCGTTTTGAGCAGGGAGCGAGTACATTAAAAATGCTTTATTCACGAACAATCGACTTGCTCAGATCGTTTCTTTGATGACAACTTTTGGAAATTTTATGATGACGAACACGATTACGCGTCGCCAATTACTTCAGTCGTCTCTCGCTTCTGCGGGATTACTGCTTACGGCTCGACCGAAACTTATCGCTCAGGAGACTGACCTCGACTGGTATAATGTTGAGGATTGGGGAGTCGAGGGAAAAGGCTTTACGGACTGCGAACGATATTACGATCGTTTGCCCGCGTCGGCGAAAAATGAGGTCCGCGATGCGGTCTGGAATCTTTCACGACATTCTGCCGGGATGCTGACGCGTTTTGAAACGGATGCTCGCGACATTCACGTCCGTTACGATCTCTATTCTTCGAGCCTCGAAATGTATCACATGCCCGCCACGGGAGTCAGCGGAATCGATCTCTACGGACGCAATGAAGCGGGGCAAGATCGCTGGATTAAAGTGACCCGTCCGGACAGTCAACATGTTGAACAAAAACTGTTCAGCGGCATCGACCCGCGACCGAACGGCCAACCCCGTTTGTACACGGCGTATCTTCCACTTTACAACGGTGTCAACAAACTGGAAATCGGCGTGCCGAAGGGAGCGACGTTCAAACCAGTGGCTCCTCGCGAAGCAAAACCGATTGTGTTCTACGGAACCTCGATCATGCACGGTGCCTGTGCCTCGCGACCGGGAATGTCGATCAGCGCGTTACTCGGCAGACGCTATGATATTCCGACGATCAATCTGGGATTCTCGGGGAACGGACGACTCGAACTCGAAGTCGGCAAGTATCTGGCGGAACTCGATCCGGCGGTTTATTGCATCGACTGCTTGCCGAATCTCCAGGGACCACAGGTTGCCGAACGAGCCGAGCCTTTAGTCAAGTTGCTACGCGAGTCTCGTCCGACGACTCCGATTGTTCTCGTGGAAGACAGGACCTACACCAACGCACCGTTCTTTCAATCGAGTCGCGATCGACATGCCGCCAGTCGCCAAGCGTTACGCACAGCTTACCAAAACCTCAAGGCCGCCGGCGACGAGAATTTATTCTACCTCGAAGGCGACATTCAATTGGGCGATGATGGTGAAGGAGCAACGGACGGCAGTCACCCCAACGATCTGGGATTTATGAGATACGCGGAGGCCTATGCCACGGTTCTGGATTCGCTGTTGAAGGCTTGATCTCCGGGATCGACACCTTCAAGACTCGTCTGCGGATCGGTCAGCCGATTTCCAGCACCAGTTTCCCAAATTGCTCCGACGTTGCCATCGCTTCCAGATTTTCGTTGGCGTCCTTGAGCGGGACCGTCCGGTCGATGAGCGGTTTGATCTGGTGCTGTTTCACGAATTCCAACATGGAAACAAAATCGGCGGGAGATCCCATGGTGGAACCGATCAGTTGCAACTGCTTCCAGAACAGTTTGAACAAATCCAGCTTTCCGGGAGGACCCGCTGTCGCACCGTAATTGACAATTCGTCCTCCGGGAGCCGCAATCTCCAACAAC
The DNA here is from genome assembly GCA_014762625.1 of Planctomycetaceae bacterium. Lineage (GTDB taxonomy): Bacteria > Planctomycetota > Planctomycetia > Planctomycetales > Planctomycetaceae > JABURQ01. Next base: position 5,522 of record JABURQ010000090.1, read on the forward strand.
GTTCGATAGCCGTCTCCTCCCGCCGAGTCGATGATCAGATCGGGTGCCCCGTGCTCGGCGACAAGTTGTTTTCCCCAATCGTCAGACCGGTAATCGTATCCGGCGACCGCTCCCAGTTTCTGAGCGAAGTTGCGTTTGCCTTCCGAGGAGGAGGTGACCGTCACTGTCGCACCGGCCGCAATCGCATACTGGAGAGCGAACGTCGCCACTCCGCCTCCGATTCCCGTGATCAGGACATGCTCGCCCGTCTGTAATTTCCCCTGAGTAAACAATGCGCGATAACCGGTCACGCCGGCAAGCGGTAACGCGGCGGCTTCCGGCCAACTCAGGTGATCCGGTTTGTCGTGGAGTTGTGATGCGGGAACGACGACCTGCTCGGCGAATGTCCCGTCCATCGGCATCCCGAGAATGTGAAATCGATCGCTCTGTACATTTTCGTCGTCGCCCCAGTCCATCCCCGGATCGATGATCACTTCGCGTTCGAGGAATGTCTCATCCACACCCTCGCCGATCGCCTTGACGATCCCCGCCCCGTCCGATCCGGGAATCACGGGAAGTTCGATCCCCGGATACATTCCCTGCGTGATCCAGTAATCGCGTCGGTTGAAGGCGGCCGCCTTGAGCGATACTACCGCCTCACCCGGACCGGGCACGGGATCGTCTCTGTTTTCGAGTTCGTATGGTTTCTTCAACTCTTTGAGAACAAGGGCTTTCATGGATGATCTCCGGTATGTTGTCCGCTGAGTGGAGCAATCAGCGGCGTGCCGTAGACGGGATGTTTGAGGATCGAAACAGGGATACCGAACGCGTGCTGAATCAAGTCTTCCGTCAACACGTCGGCGGGTGGACCGACGGCAATCAGTGATTCGTCCCCCAACAGGGCAATCTCATCGCCAAACAGGGCGGCGAGATTGAGGTCGTGCAGCGACAGCACGGTGGTTAATTTTCGGTCATGGGTAATCGATTGTATCAAATGCAGGACTTCATGTTGATACTTCAGGTCGAGACCGGCGGTGGGCTCATCGAGGAGCAGATATCGCGCTTCTTGAGCCAGGGCACGGGCGAGGATCACGCGCCGCCATTCGCCGCCCGAGAGTTCGGTGATGGGACGTTCGCGCAGTTCTTCGAGACAGGTCCGCACGATCGCTTCCTCGACAACCCGGTGATCTTCTTCCGTCAGAGGGAACAGCCAACCGCGATGTGGCGCGCGACCGAGGTTCACGGCTTCTTCCACCGTCAATGGCCAGTCCCGGCTTTCCGATTGAGGCATGACGGCGAGTTCGCGAACCCGATCCTGCAACGAATACGATCCGAATTCCCGGTCAGCCAATCGAAACGATCCCGCTAATGGAGGCAGTTGGCCGGACAGGGTACGGAAGAAGGTCGTTTTCCCGGCCCCGTTGGCGCCGAGCAAAACGGTCATTTTCCCCGGTTCCGCCGTCAGCGTGACGTGCTTCAAAACGGTACGGCTGGGATAACCGCAACTCAGGTTCTCGATCCGCAGACTACTCATCTTGTTCCTCTCTCTGTCTTCAACAGGAAGAGGAAGAACGGCCCTCCCAACATCGCGGTTAAGATACCGACCGGAAGCTCCGAGGCTCCTAACACTGTGCGGGCCAGGTCATCGGCAACTAATAGCAACAGCGCCCCTAAGAGCCCGCTGGCAGGGATCATCACGGCATGCCGAGCCCCCACCAATCGCCTGGCAATATGCGGGCAAATGAGCCCCACAAAGCCGATGATGCCGGCAGCCGAGACGGCAGCCGCTGTGAGCAAACTGGCTGCCGAGAGTAACAGGATCAGGAATTTTTTCCGCCCCAAACCTAAGGTGGCTGCGGTTTCTTCTCCGAAGGCGAGTACATCCAGAGACCGACAAAGAGTGGCCATCATCAGAAGTCCGATCACGATCAAGGGAGTCACCGCCCAGAGATCCCCCCAGCTCCGCCCCGAGAACGAACCCATCAACCAGCCGAAAATGACGTACAATTCCTCGCTGTTGACGATCATCAGCAAGGAGACACAGGCCGACAGGAAAGTACTCAACGCAACGCCCGCCAACAGCAGCGACACCATCGGAGTTTCGCGATTGCGACCGGCGATGATGAAGACGCATAAGACTGCCAAGAGGGCTCCGACGAACCCCGCCAGGGACAGTGAACTGAGGCCGAACAGTGACGTCTGCAGGCCGGTCACAACAACAATCGCCACACCAAAAGCGGCCCCGCTCGCGGAACCGATCACAAACGGGTCAGCCAGGGGATTGCGAAAAAGTCCCTGATAACCGGCTCCCGCCACAGCCAACGCACCTCCTGTCAGACAGACGAGCAAGATACGCGGCAGACGCAGCCTCCAGAGAATGGTCGCTTCCGTCGACAAACTTTCGCCGTCCAGAATCTCTCTCCAAACTCTCGGTAACCCGGAGAGAGAAACTGAGGCCGATCCGAACGTCATGCTGACGGCGACAGCCACCAGCAGAAGTACGACCAGCATCACGATGATCGACAGGCGACGTTTCACTCCGGCTCACCTTCTCCCTCATCGAGATAATGTCCGAACCGTTCGGGATACAGGAGGGCCACCATTGTTTCCAGGGCGTCGATCATGCGGGGGCCGCGTCGTGAGACTTCATCGCCATCGAGCAGATAAATGCGTTTGTTTTTAGCGGCGTTGATCCCTTTCCAGGCCGGCTGCCGGGCAATTTCTTCGGGATTCACTTCCTGGCTGTGCGTGGTCGGAGCGAAAATGACATCGGGATTGCGTTCGACGACAATTTCGTGAGCCACGTAAGGGTAGGGTTCTTTGACATCGCTGAGGATATTTTCGCCGCCGGTCAATTCCATCATCTGACCGATAAAAGAATTCGGTCCGGCTCCCATCAGCGGGTCATCCCAGACCTGGTAAAAAAGTTTGGGACGTTCGTCTGCGGGGATTTTCGCGATCCCCGTTTCGATCGTCTCGACACGTTCACTTAACGAATCGATCAGTTCATCCGCCGCTTCGGTATCGTCCATCATGCGACCGAGAAGTTGCATTTCTTCATACATCGCATCCAAAGATTCCGCGCCCAGAACAAATGCTTTGAGACCGAGAGCTTCCCACTGAGGAATCAACGGTTCGTGCATGCGATCGGAACAGAGGATTAAGTCGGGATTGAGAGCGACGATTAGTTCCTGATTGATGGTCTGTGCGGTGAGACCGCCGATCTTGTCCAGTTTTGCGGCCGCGGGGGGATAATTACAGAATGTGGTGACTCCCACGAGACGATCGTCGAAGCCGAGGAAATAGATCAGTTCGGTATTTTTGGGGGCGACGGAAATAATGCGCTGGGGCGGTGCGTCAAACGTGACGTCACGACCCAGTGCATCGGTCAGCGTGATCGGAAAACCGGTCGATGCATTTTTGGTTTCTTCGTTTGTGCGGGAAGAAGGCGGTTCGACGTTCCCACAACCCGACAGCACGGTTAAAACAAGGATGGCCGGCAGCATATAGGGGCCGAAGAGAATTTTCATGGCTGACACTCCTGCGCGCATCGTTCGACTGTGTTCGAGATCGAATCGAGATTCACGGCTCGACCGGCAATCATGAGATAACTGTTTGAGGAAGCCTCGACTATGGTCTGATTGGCCCAGCCGTGAAGATCGCGGAATTGACGACCGAGTAACGTTTCGGGAACCACCCCCATGCCGACTTCTCCCGCCACGACGATGACCGTCACGTTGCTTCCTTTGACGGCTTCGAGAAACTGTTCGATTTCGATTCGCATCTGTCGTTCGATCTCCTCGAACGGAACATCTCCCGCGTCGAGTAGAATATTACTGATCCAGATCGTCAGACAGTCGAGCAGAATGACCTTCGGCAGGGGTAACAGTTGCGAAATCGTCTTTGCCAATTCGCGTCGTGATTCAACAGTTTTCCAACCCTCTGGGCGACTCGATTGATGCCGTTCGATGCGGCGAGACATCTCCTCGTCCCCCGCTTCTGCTGTCGCAAGATAGGTAACGTTTTCCTCTCCCAACTGTTGTGCGAGGTCTTCTGCGAAAGAGCTTTTACCGCTCCGCACACCGCCCAGAATTGTGATCGCCTGTCCCACGTTACGCCCTCCCTGATTGCAGTACGAGCGAGAGATGATCGAGCGAAATAGGAGGCAACGGACGTATTTCTCCGTGCGCGGGAATTTGTTCGAGCCATTCCGAAATCGAAAGTCGCCGTGAGAGTCCGGTCAGGGCGGCGATCACCCCCCCGTGACAAATCACCACCGTCCGACCGGGGAGATGTAAGTTTTCGCAAGCGCTGGCAACTCGTTCGATAAATTCGCGCGTCGTTTCCGCTCCGCCTGGACGAAATGTTTCCGGTTCCGAGACCATCTTCATCATGTCGTCGCCATGTTCGCGATAAATATCCTCCCAGGGGTTGAGTTCCCAATCGCCGAAATTTCGTTCCCGCAGACCGTCATTTTGTTCGGGGAATAATCCGGTCAGTTCCGCCAAATGGTCGGCTATGATTTTTGCTCTCGTCAAACCGGAATGCACGATCCGATCGATCGCCTGTCCCGCGAGAGTCTCCGCCACTTTCCTGGCATGCTGTTCGCCGTCGGCACTCAATTCGACGTTGCTCGCACCATAGCAGACGTTTTGATACTTCTCCGCCACGGCGGTATGTCGAACAAAGAGCACTTCCGAACTGCGCTCAGTCTGTAGGGGCCGTTGGTCGGACCGAAGTCCCGGCTGGTTGTTTTGTGTCATGCCGGCCACTCCGCGATCGAGGCCAGCAAAATCACCACTTGGCCTGAATAGCCGATGCAGCCGAGACAATCGCCTGTGATGCCGCCCAGTTTTTTGAGTACCAACCCACGAAACCAGAAGATCAACATGGCCAACCCCGCGAGACCAATGATGGCCTGCAGCGGAAAGAGAGTACACCAGATGATCAGGATGGGGGCAGTCCAAATGCTGCCGATGGCGAGATCTTTGAGTTCCATCTGTTGGCCAACATCGCGGGAGAGAGACTCGCGGTTTTCAATCGGTGGAATCAGCCACATCGTGAAGAGGATCACTCCACGACCTAGCACGCCGGAAGCCAACAGAACAACTCCCCAATGCACAACCTCTTCGAGACCGATCTGCTGGATGAGTTGAATCGTCGCTCCGGCGCGGATCATCACCGCCGAGATTAGCCCCAAAACACCATACGTGCCCAATCGACTGTCTTTCATGATCTCCAGCACTCGTTCGCGCGTCCAACCGCCGCCGAACGCATCGAAACAGTCGGCGACCGCGTCTTCGTGCATCGCCCCCGTCAGTCGAAGTTCGAGTGCTAACGCAATCATCACCGCCAGCCAGAAGGGCCAAATCATCGCAGAGACCCAGATCAGCCCGATTGTGATGACGGCAATCATGCCGCCGACGAGCGGAAAGTATCGCGGACAATCACGCAGCGCCTGCGGATCGGCAGTGCGGGAAGAGACCGGTAGCCGCGTTAAGAATTGAATGGCCGTCACGAAGGCCCACCATTGCTGCTGGATGCCCGTGCGTTGCGGCATTTCCGAAGTGGTTGAGGTCATCATGACGTCGCCTCCTTCGGAATTCCCAAATCGGCAAACGTCGCCATCTGGGTCAGCATGGCTGCTGCGGCGTCGAGTAGTGGCATGAGTAGCAAAGCGCCGGTTCCCTCGCCGAGTCGCATCTCCCATTCGAGAAACGGCTGGAGTTTCAAATGACTCAACGCGAGTCGATGCCCAGGTTCCGCGGAAAGATGGGCGGCGATCAGATTCTGTGCAATTCCCGGTTGCAAACGTTCGGCAATCAACGCGGCTGCTGTGGTGACGTAGCCGTCCAGTATGACGGTTAAACCTTGTCGCGAGGCCTCCGCCATCAAACCGGCCATCGCGACGATTTCAAATCCAGCGACTGAGGCGATGGCTTCTTTCTCATCGAGTTTTTTCGCTTTAGCGACAGCCGTTTCCACGATTCTACGTTTTTGCAAGAGCACATCATCATCCGCCCCCGCACCTCGACCGACCGCGTATTCGAGGGGGACTTCCGCCAATAGAGAAGTCACACACGCGGCGGGTGTCGTGTTGCCGATACCCATCTCGCCGCAGGAGAGCACTTTGATTCCGTCGTTGGAAGCAAGCTCTGCCTCTTCGACTCCGACTTGCCAGGCTCGTTCAAATTCTTCAACACTCATGGCCGGTTCAAGTGAGAGATCGCGGGTTCCTTTTCTGATCACTACATCGCGATAGCTGATCGAATCGGGTCGATTCGCGTCGGCAGGAATGTCGCCCGAGACTCCAACGTTGACCAGTTTGAGTGCTGTGTCAAATTGTCTTGCCAAGACAGACGAGGCTGCCCCGCCTCCCAGAATATTGGAGACCATCAATGCCGTCACATCGGAAGGCCAAGCGGAGACTCCGGAGTTCACCACTCCGTGATCGCCGGCGAATAACACCAGGCGACGAGGTTTGGCGTCGGGAGAGAGAGTCTGCTGAATATTTGCCAGTCGCGCAGCGAGATCTTCTAACCGCGCCAAGCTCCCTGGCGGCTTGGTGAGTTGGTCGAGATGATTCTGGATGTGATCCGGATTCAGCATTCAGAACTCCACTCCCGGCTGAGGCTTGATGCCCGCTTTGAAAGGGTGCTTGATGAGAGTCATTTCCGAGACGAGGTCGGCGAAATCGATCAGATCCTGCGGAGCGTTGCGTCCTGTGATGACGACGTGCAGGTCGTGACGTTTCTGTTTCAACTCATCCAGGATTTTCTCCACGGCGAGATATTGGTATTTGAGCGCGATATTGAGCTCGTCGAGAATCACCATATCGAAAGAGGGATCGCGGAGAAGTTCGACCGCTTTCGCCCATCCCTTCTCGGCAGTTGCGATGTCGCGCTCCCGGTCCTGCGTTTTCCAGGTAAAACCTTCTCCCATCGAGTGAATTTCGATGGGAAGATTCAATTTGGGAATAATCGTCGCCTCGCCGGTGGACATGGCGCCTTTGATAAATTGGACGATGCCGACTTTCATGTCGTGACCGAGTGCGCGTAACGCCATCCCGAAAGCCGCCGTCGATTTTCCTTTCCCGGCTCCCGTATGCACGATGACGAGCCCTTTTTCCACGGTTTTTTCGGCCATCGTTTGTTCGAAGACTTCGTTCTGACGCACCATCTTCCGGCGATGGGCTTCGTTGATTTCCGCGGTGGTCTTCTCCGATGCACTCATGATACCGCCTCCTGTTCCCGGTTGATTAATTTCATCAACGCCTCGATTCCCAATGCCTTTTCCACTTCGTCAGCCAGTCGATCGAGTTCCCGTTCGGTAAGATCTGCGAAAGAAAGGGAGGACAAACGATCGATCGATAATCCTTTCCGCGTGAAAATGCTGTCTCGCCAGGCGGAGCGAAAATCGTCGTTGTGAAACAGGCCATGCAAGTAACAGCCCCAGACGGAATTGTCGGCATTCGACGAACCGCACAAACTCGATTGACCTTCGATTTGTAGCCAGCCATTGGGCGACGCGCTGATTCCCTGATGGATTTCGTAACCGGTGATCGTCATCCCTTCGGTTCCAGGGATCGGTGAACTCTCCAGAACCTCGGCTGAGGTGAGACGCGTCTGTTTGTCTCCCGCTTCAAATGTGGTCGTCACGGGTAACAGGCCGAGACCTTCCGCGGCGGCAATCTCCGATTCGAGCCGCTGCGGATTTTCAATTCGCTCCCCCAACATCTGATAACCGCCGCACAGGCCGATCACTTCAGCCCCCGACTCGGCTGCAGCGACGATTGCTGCTGACAGACCGGTCTCTCGTAACCATAGTAGGTCATCGACTGTGCTCTTCGTGCCGGGCAGAAGAATGACATCCGGGTATCCAAGTTGTCGCGTTGATTTGACGAATCGAATTTGGACATTCGATTCACTCCGCAGAGCATCGACGTCATCTAAATTCGAGATACGGGGGAAATAGATGACGGCGACATCCAGAACGTTCGAATCGACAGTTGCCGGAACTCGCGTTTCCTGAACGGGAGCCGCGTCTTCCTCGGGCAAGTTCAAATCAGGAACCCAGGGAACGACTCCCAGCACAGGGATGCCGCTCCGTTCTTCGAGAATGGAAACACCATCGTCAAAGAGTGATTGATCGCCGCGAAATTTATTCACAATCAAACCACGGACTTGCTGACGGTCTTCGAGAGATAATAAATCGAGCGTCCCCAGGAGCTGCGCGAAAATTCCTCCCAGTTCGATATTCCCGACGAGTAACACAGGAGCTTCGGCGTACCGCGCCACTCGCATATTCACGAGATCGTACTGTTGGAGATTCAGTTCTGCGGGACTCCCGGCCCCTTCCATGATAACCAGATCATATTCAGCTCGGAGTGAATCGAGAGCGGTCGTGATCTCATTCCACAATCTCTGAGAGCGCTCGAAGTAGTCGCGCGCGTCGAGATTGTTCCAAGGCTTGCCATTCACGATGATTTGCGAACGAGAGTCGGCTTCCGGCTTGAGTAAGACGGGATTCATGCGTACGTCCGGTTCGATTCCACAAGCCAGTGCCTGGAAGGCCTGGGAACGTCCGATCTCACCACCGTCCGTACAGACCGCCGCGTTGTTGGACATGTTCTGGGCTTTGAAGGGAACAACCCGCAAACCTTCGCGGTGATAGATGCGACAGAGTGCGGCCGTCAGCAGAGACTTCCCCGCCGAAGAGCAGGTTCCCTGAATCATCAATGTGCGAGCGGTCATGGAGAAGTCACCCCCCTCAGTCCCTCCTTGGTAAGGGGGGAAGATTCGGTGTCCGGTGAATCAATCGCGTTTTGTTGCCCCCACGATTCAAAGAACAAGACATCTTCCAGAGGGGCTCGTTCTTTCCAACCTTGCCTTTCAAGATGCGGACGTTCATCGAACGATTCCGGAATCCCGAGGCAGAGATACCCAACGAGAGTGATCTCGTCAGGAATTCCCAGAATCTGTTTCACTCTTTCTGGATCAATTAAGCTGACCCAACACATGCCGATTCCTTCCGCCCGTGCCGCCAGCCACAGATTCTGAATCGCACAACAGGTACTGTAGAGATCGGTTTCCGGCATCGTGTTCCGCCCGACCACTTGAAGACCTCCGCGTTGGGAATCACAGGTCACGGCAATATGGACGGGGGCGGTGTGAATCGCTTCCAGATGAAGTGAAAGATATTTCTCACGGTCTTCGCCGTGATAGTCCTTCGCTGCTTTCAGATTCTCTTCAGCGACGATCTCAACGATGGCCGCTTGAGACGCGGGAGCTTGAATCACGGTAAAATTCCACGGCTGCATTAATCCGACAGACCCGGCATGATGGGCGGCGTCGAGAATTTTGAGGAGCGTCTTCCGGGGGATCTGGTCCGGACCGAAATCGCGGACATCGCGTCTGCGGTAAATCGCCTCGAATAGTTCCATCGGGTTACTCCTTGAACGCTGAGAACATTATCCCTCGGAAGAAAGTTCTGTCGTCACTGGAAAATATCTCGGTGACGAAGGGTTTTGCGACTGAAGTTCCTTCGCGTCCACAAATCCTCGTTTCTTCGCTTGCCGATCGATCACCAGCACTTTTTGAACGGTAGGTTCTCCCGTGTCAGGATCGATTAAAGACGAGGAGGGCATTTGTGTTTCCTCGCCGTTGTGATCGATCACCGTGATCATTGATTCCAGTTGACGATGATCGGATTCAGGTTCCGAGCCACATCCAATCGCCAAAGGCAGCATGAAAATTATGAGCAGGGTCTGTTTCATTGGAGCCCCTCCATATCGGCGGGGAGCTTGTCCCGATTATCGAAGACGAGATTGCTGTCGAGAGGACCGAACCAGCCGATCAGCGTTGATTCAGAATCTCCGCCGTAATAGTTCACACCGCTCGTCGTTCCGGACATGGTTGCTGTGGTGACACGTCCATCACACCAAGCAATATTTGCGGTTTTTCCTCCGTGGCGAAAATGCGTCGAAGGATTTGCCCGCCAGCCGGAAGCATTGGAATGTAAATCGTGTGGGCCGTTCACGTGATAGGGTGGCTCCAGGAAGGGATACTCGATCACGATCGATCCTCCCCCCAGACCACAGGGGAAGGCAGAATCCGAAAAGGCCACGGTTCGGGCGAGGGAACCGATATCTCTCATCCGACTTGTCTGAATCTGTCCCAAGGTAAAATTAGCCCAGCCATGAATATAGGCGGTCCCTCCCACATAAGCGTGATTGTAGCCGTAACCTCCGCTCCCTGCTTCAAATGCTGTCGAGATGCCGCCACAGACATTTGATTGCGTCTCTTGGACAAAATTTCCGAAACTGGGACATTTCTTGACGCTCGCATTACTTTCAAAGTACGGCGAGAGCGGACCGCGGTGTGAATCGAACAGTTCATCTGCCGCATCGCGTGCTCCGAACCAGCGTTGCAGATTGTCGGGCGTTCGAGCGGGAGGCCAATATCCACCGTTGGAATCGGCGTACATGTGACAGGCGAGGCCTATTTGTTTCAAATTGTTTTTGCAGCTGATTCGGCGTGCTGCTTCCCGGGCTTGTTGAACGGCCGGTAGCAAGAGAGCGACCAACACGGCGATGATTGCGATCACCACCAATAATTCGATCAACGTAAATCCACGTTGAGTTCGTGTTTGCGCGCAGCGGCGTAACCACAAAAAAGAATCCTTCCGCATAGCAATCTCCTCGTTGCTGGGGATGACCGGAATCATTCCGGCCCGAAGAGGCTTCGTTGAAAGAAGAAATCGCGATGTGCGATGAGATCGACAAGCTGCCAAAGCCATGTCGATGACCAGCGGGATTGCGATCCACTTCCTTCGAGTGGTCTCTTCAATAATTGATCACAGGCAGGTCTTCTGGCTCCCGGATCGGCCTACTGGCTGTGCCTTCCCGTCATCCTTTGACAGTGGCAGTGACAGCGTTCGTCCCCGGTTACAGCGGCGGGACCGCAACGGATTTGCACCGTTTTCCCTATTCTCCGAGAGATCACTTCTCCCTCGGCACCCGTATCGTCCATGAAGCTACACGGCTCACTCTCGGCTGTCAAATCATTTCAACAAAGATCTGTTCCGTGTTGAAATTCGTCCGGGAAAATGAGACCCGTCAAGAGTCACTATTCCCACTCAATCGTACTGGGAGGCTTGGAACTCACGTCATAGACGACGCGATTCACCCCTCGAACCGAGTTAATAATCCGGGTCGAAATCCGTTGCAGGACTTCCGTCGGCAAGGGATACCAGTCGGCGGTCATGAAATCATCGGTGCTGACGGCCCGAACCGCGATGACGTCTTCATAAGTGCGACCGTCTCCCATCACGCCGACCGATTGGATGGGCAGCAGCACCGCAAAGGCCTGTTGGATCGATCGATACAAATCGGCTTTTCTCAGCTCTTCGATGACGATGGTATCGGCCTGTCTCAAAGTAACCAGTCGTTCTTCAGTGATTTCGCCGAGACAACGCACCGCCAGTCCCGGTCCAGGGAACGGGTGACGCCACACGATCGTCTCGGGCAATCCGAGTTCGAGCCCCATGCGGCGAACTTCGTCCTTGAACAGATCTCTCAATGGCTCAATCAATTGGAATCCGAGCTTTTCAGGGAGGCCTCCCACATTATGGTGCGACTTGATGGTCGCGGCGGGGCCGTCCAGATTAGCCCCCGATTCGATGACGTCGGGATACAAGGTTCCCTGAGCGAGAAATTTGGCGTCTTCGATCGACTCCGCTTCCTTCTGGAAAACTTCGATGAAAACGCGACCGATAATTTTACGTTTTTCCTGCGGATCGATAACGCCGGCCAATTCATCCAGAAAACGGGAGCGAGCATCGACAACGTGCAGGTCGGTCTTGAAGTGTTGTGTGAATTCTCGTTCGACCTCCTCCGCCTCGCCGGCTCTCAGTAAGCCGTTATTCACGAAGATACAGGAAAGCTGATCGCCGATCGCTTTGTACAACAACGCAGCCACCACCGCGGAATCGACCCCACCGGAAAGTCCGCAAATGACACGGTCGTTGCCGACCTTTTGCTTGATAAGCTCCACTTCTCGCTCGATCAGCGAACTGATCTTCCAGGTTCCTTCACAGCCGCAGATCTTGCGGACGAAGTTGGCCAGAAGTTGTCCGCCCTGTTGAGTATGAGTCACCTCCGGATGGAATTGGAGACCGAAAAAGGGACGCGATTTATGTTTGACGGCGGCGTGCGGACACGTTTCGGATGCGGCGAGCGTCTCGAATGTCTCCGAGGCATTTTTGACCTGATCCCCGTGACTCATCCAGGCGGTGATCTGTTCGGGCATGGTATCGAACAAGTCCGCGTTCGGGCTGACGTTACATTCGGTCCGACCAAATTCCCGCGAGTCTCCGGGAGAGACCTCACAACCGGTCGCCTGACAGATCAACTGCATCCCGTAACAGATGCCGAGAATAGGAATGTCGAGATCGAAAATGGCGGGATCCGGATGAGGAGCTCCCTCCCCATACACGCTGGACGGGCCCCCCGAAAGAATGAGTCCTTTGGGATTGAGTTCTTTGATCCTTTCGACGGGAAGATCGTGCCGGACCAACTGGCAGAAAACATTCTGTTCGCGAACCCGGCGGGCAATCAATTGAGCGGTTTGCGAACCAAAATCGAGGACGAGAATCACCTCATCCTGCGGATTGATGAAACCCGTCTGGCCATCCCATAATTGGACTTCTTTGGCGGTCGAACCGGACATCTGTTTTCCTCGAGCCTGTCTCGCCGGAAGAGCTTCCGGGCGAATTGGGAAAACGGGCCATTTTATCAGTCGGCAAGCGAAATTCAATCATCGCATGGGGCTCTAACAGGTTGTCACAAAGACCGGGTTTCCGGCGGCGAAACTGAAAATATTGCTACCAATCCGTTTTCGCACCAGCCGACCTCTGAAATTTTAGGGGAAATTTCGAAAACCACCTTCCGGTCCGTTCTTGAAACGATCACTTTTTTGCTTTCCGTGTCTGGCAAACATGCGGCTGTTTTCGACGTAAGTCCTTAAAGTTTGGAAGATGACCGATTCGTAAGTTGGCATCTTGTCAAGTTGTCATCTTGGAACGAAACCCGATGGTTTTGCCCACTTTTGACTCCCCTAAGTGCGAAATGTGACATTCGCAGGTGTTTGAGTATTCGTTCTTTGTCATTTGTGCTTGGTCTTTCGTTGCCAAGCACCAAGAACAAAAATCAAAGCACCAAGTACGAAATTCAAATTGCCAAAGATCGAATTCTCACTCTGTTGGCGACGTGAGGAGTCGGGAAACGGGATTCAGGAAACAGATATCAGTGATGTAACCTCCTTGTCTTTCTCTAGTTGCTGATTGCCAGTTTCTAGTTTCTTCTCGGCAACTGACCAC
>JABURQ010000136.1 GCA_014762625.1 Planctomycetaceae bacterium
TCTTATCAACTATCAGTGAAATCCGCGTTATCCGCGGTCAGACTATTCTCGCACTGTCTGCTCAGCTGTCTGACAACAAACTGCCGTTAGGTAGAGAGAGTTCGATCTTTGGCAATTTGATTTTTTGTGAGTCGTCAGTCGTTCGCGGTCAGTTGCCAAGCAGAAATTAGAAACTGGCAATTAGCAACTAGAAAAAGGCAAGGAGGTTACATCACTGATATCTGTCTCCTGACTCCCGATTCCTTACATCCCCCAATCTTCTGATGTGGTCTCACAATTGACTGTAAACGCAGCACAACGGGCCATTCCCAGACAGACCTGATTTCAGATTTTGCGGCGGATGGTCCCAAAACCGGGCAAAACCATCGAGTTTCGTTCGAAGATGAGAACTTGAGAAGTTGAGGAATTCAAAAAGCTCATCTTCCAAACTTTCAGGACTTACGACGAAAACAGCCGCATGTCTTCCAGACACGGAAAACACATTTTCGCCAAACAGTACACAAAAACAAATTCTGCGCAGGATGTGAAAAATCGGGAAACAACTGGCCGTTTTCCCCACGTGTTGATGACTTTATGACTTGAGGTCTTTCAAATTGCTCAATACGAAAACCCTCGGGATTCAGCCACCAAACGGCAAAATCCCTGGCAAACACCGAAAGCATATCTTGGCGAGACGGGTCTCAGAGATCGAGGCCGAGTTCCTCAATCTTGCGATACAGACTGGAGAGTCCCATTTTGAGCCGCTTGGCGGCTTCCCGTTTGTCGGGCCACTGCCTGAGAACGCGCTGGATATGCAACCGTTCGTAATGCTTCAAAGCCGAACGCAGGTCGTCGGTATCGGGCAACGGTTGAGAGACGCCAAGCAAATCGGGCGGCAGGTCGTTCGGTTGGATCTGATCCTCTTCGCACATCATGACCGCGCGTTCGATGGCGTTGTCGAGTTGGCGAACGTTACCTTTCCACTGGGCCGACATCAGAATCCGGACTGTTTCGGAAGAGGCCGCCGTGACCCGTTTCCCCATCGCCTGAGAGTGTTTCGAGACGAAAAATTCGACCAGTTCGGGGATGTCGTCGAGCCGTTCGCGCAACGGCGGGATGCGGATTTTGACGCCGTCGAGTCGGTAGAACAGGTCTTCCTGAAAACGTCCGTCGGCCACCTCCCGCATCAGGTCTTTGGTGGTGGAGGCGATAATCCGGGCTTTGACCTGAACCGCTTCGCTGCCGCCGACCGGGATGATTTCCTGATACTCGATCGCCCGCAACAATTCGGCCTGAATCCCGGTGGGCAGTTCGGAAATTTCATCGAGGAAGACAGTCCCTTCTCCCACGTTGCGAAAGATTCCCGGCTGCACCTGGGATTCCCCGTTCGGCCCGACGGAGACCGAACCGAACAACTGGGTTTCCAGAAATTCGATCGGACGAGCCCCGCAGTTGGCGGCGAGAAAGCGTTCGTTCTTTTTCGGACCGGCGAGGTGCACGGCTCGGGCGGCGAGTTCCTTTCCGGTTCCGGTTTCACCAACGAGGAGGATATTGGAGTTGGTGGCGGCGACTTTGTGAATCGTTGTTTGCAGGTCTCTGATGGCTTTCGACGAGCCGATGATTTTGTCGAAGTCTTCCCGAACGGAGAGTTCGCGGCGGAGTTGAATGTTTTCCCGTGCGAGGTTTTTGTACTCGAACATCCGCTCGAGTTTGTTGTGCAGGTCTTCGAAGATCACCGGTTTGACGAGATAGTCGAACGCTCCCGCCTTGAAGGCCTCGACCGCGTTTTCAACGGTGGCGTAAGCCGTGATGATCAAACCGAACATGCCGGAGTTGATCTGCCGCATGCGGGTGAGAAGCTGCACGCCGTCGCCGTCGGGAAGCAGGACGTCACAAACAGCAACATCGAAATCCTGTTTGCGGGCGAGTTCGAGAGCTTCTTCGACCGAACCGGCCGCGGTGAGAAAGTAACCTTCGCCGCTCAAATATTCGGAGAGCGATTTGCGAATAATTTCTTCGTCTTCAACCAGCAGAATGGAACGTGTCATGATGATTGTGAGGCAACGGAGGAATTGTGAGAAAGATTATTGTCGTCCGCCGCGGCGGAATCCTCAAGGGAGCCGCCCCCGTTTGCATCGGAGGATTCCACATTCACGGGGAGGAATACCGTGAAACAGGTTCCGGCGGGACTCGTTTCGGTTAATTCGAGTCGTCCGCGGCAGGTTTCGGTGATGATGTTCTGGCAAACGAACAGACCCAGTCCGGTTCCGGTTTCTTTCGTGGTGAAATACGGTTTGAAAAGTTTTTCAACATTATCGGAAGCGATGCCGTGTCCTTCATCCTCAAACGTGATCTGAATTTCGTTGTCGGGATTGAGGAGGGTGGTGATCGTAAATGTGGTCCCTTCCTCGGTCGCTTCGAGGGCGTTGAGAATCAGATTCAAAAAGACCTGAATCAACTGATCGCGGATTGCCGAAATTTGCGGCAAGTCTCCGGCGTAACAGGTTTCGATCTGTTTTCCTTTTCGTCGTTTGTAGTATTTGGCGATGTTCAAAGCGGCGTTGATCATTTCGTGAACATCACATTGCCGACGTTCGAGATTCGCGGGCCGAGAGAAGTCGACGAGTTCTCGGAGAGTGCGTTGAATGCGACGCAGTTGATCGTCCACCAGCAACAGTTTTTCGCGTGTCTCTTCATCGAGTTGGCGTCGATTGAGCAACTGCACGAGAGAGCTTATCGCGGCCAAAGGGTTCCCGACTTCATGAGCGATACCGGCTGCCAGCAAACCGAACGCGGCCTGTTTTTCCTGCTGCACCAGCAATGCCTGCGACTCTTGAAGCTCTTCGGTCCGTTCTTCGATTCGTTCTTCGAGCGTCGCCTGATTTTTCTGGAGTTCGAGGTTCAATTCGGAAAGCCGTTTGGTGGCGGTCTTCACCAGATTGGCAAGTTCGGTACTCGCCCAGGTAACCCAGATCAGAAACACCTGAGTCAGGATGAACGAACTGAGGTCGTTGCGATTGAGTTGAGAATAGTTAAGGACCAGAGAGGTATAACCGATGGCATGGACCGACAGCGTGGAGTAAGTGATCCACGCCGAATGGCGCATCGCGCAGACGAGCACCGACAAAAAGTAATAGAAACGAAACGGGCTATGCAGGCCGTCATCGAAGTAACACAACAGCGAAATAAAAACCGCTTCCATCCCGGAAATCAGCAGCGGCCATTCCTTCAGAAAAACGCGACCGCGAACACTCCACCAGGAATCGAGCAATGCGTAAACCGCGCCGAGCGTCAGAATGCTATTGAGATACGGCTGGTTGATGTCTCGCCCGACAAAGTTCACCAGGACGTAACCGACACACAATCCGAACCAGCGAATGCGAACGGTGATCGACTCCGCCGCCAATTCCCATTGGAGCGAGTCAGAGGTTCGAGATGTGTCGGTAGATTGAGTCAAACGGAGCTGCGGACCTCAGAAGACAGGTGGTGGATAACCGGCGCAGAACACCGCCGGTTCGTCCCACATTATAGGATCCTCGTCCGCGAGATACAGCGATTGGTTCGGAAAGTCGGTCTCTTTCGGCAGACTCACAGAAGTTTCGTCAGATTATTCCAGTCCGGAAAAGACCTCTTCGAGGGCGGCACGCATCACTTTCGGATCGGGATCGATTCCCGTCCAATATTTGATGCCGATCACTCCCTGATTGACGAGCATGCCCAGCCCGTCGATGGTCGGACATCCTTTGTCACGAGCGGTTTTCACGAGGTGCGTTTCGGGAGGATTGGGAATCACGTCCGCCACGACCATCGAAGCGGTCAACGTCGCGAAATCGATGTTGAGTTGGGCATCCACATCGGGGAAGAGTCCAATCGAAGTGGCGTTGATCACGACATCGGTCTCTTCGGGAATCGCGAATGGAGAATCCCAGGGGACGAACGAGGCCTCGATATCGGTCCGGTCGTTGAGCAGTTGGACGAGCCCTTCCCCACGTTCGACCGAACGGTTCACCACTGTCACTTCGGTCGCTCCCGCCAACGCGACTTCGACTCCGATGGCGCGAGCGGCACCGCCGGCTCCGAACATCACAATTTTTTTCCCTTTCGGATCGGTCAATTCGGACAACGATTCGACGAAACCTTTGCCGTCGGTATTTTCGCCGATCAATTGGTCCCCTCGACGGACGACGCAATTGACCGCTTCCATGAGGGAGGCCGACTCCCCGAGGCCGTCCAGATATTGGATTACGGAGACTTTATGAGGAATCGTGCAGTTGAATCCGCGGAATCCCATCGCCTTAGCCCCTTCGACTGCCGCCTGCAGATTCTCGGGAGCGACTTCGATCGTCAAATAGCGCCAATCGAGCTGGTGATGCCGGTAGGCGGCTTCGATCATCACTTGTGTCGGGTTTTCGGCAACCGGTTGTCCGAAACAGCCCGTCAGTTCCTGTTGAAAGTTCAGTTCAGCCATGAGTGTATCCTGATGTGTGGCGAGCGAGTGTTATTGAAGTTTTCCGGCGGGCGTATGTTCGGCGAGGTCGGCGATCATATCGTGTGTCGCCCGCTCGATCGCCTGTTCCCATTCGTGGGGAGCAAATTGGTCTTTGTACTTGTCGGATCGAAAGGCGAAATTAATCCCGCGCGAACTATTCACCACAGCCCCGAAACCTTCGGAATCAAAAGCCGCCGCGACATCAGCGGCCGTACCCCCTTGAGAACCGTATCCGGGAACGAGCAACGGAGTATGCGGCATGGCTGTTCGCAGTTGTTCGAGTTCCTCGGGGTAGGTAGCTCCGACGACCGCCCCCACAACACCCCAACCGTTTTCCGAGGTTTTCAAAGCGAGCTCTTCAACCACCTGAGCCACATATTCGAACAGTTTTTGATGGTTGGATTCACGATCCTGAAATTCTCCCGATCCGGGATTACTCGTGCGGACCAGCACGTAGACACCAGCGCCCCGTTCCAGGCAGACTTTCACAAAAGGTTCCAGAGTATCGGCTCCCAGGTAGGGATTGACGGTAAGGCAGTCAGCCCCCCAGGGGGTCGAGGAGGCCTCTTCGCCGGCGAGATAAGCGCGGGCATAGGCTTCCGCCGTCGATCCGATATCCCCCCGTTTACCGTCGCAGATCACAATCAAACCTGCTTTGCGGGCATATTGGATGACTTCCGCTAACGCGGTCGTTCCCGCAGGACCTAACTCTTCAAAAAAGGCGGCTTGTGGTTTAACAGCCGGGATAAGAGGAGCCACGACATCAATCAATCGGCAGCCAAATTCGGCAAAAGCTCGTGCTTTCGCCGTCCATGCATCCTCTCCCGAAGATTGGGCCTTCTCCTGAAGTTCGTCCGGGAGAAAATGAAATCGGGGGTCGATTCCCACTAGCGCGGGAGTTTTCTTGTCGGCGATCGCGGTATGCAGCCGGGTGGTAAAATGTTTGCTCATGTCTGTATCTTGCCGATTCTTGGAGGGGAGTAAAAGGATAGCCGTAAGACACATTCTGATCTGTCACAAAAAATCTGACAAACGCATGTCATTCGTTCGTTTCGTGGTATACGTCCCCTCGTTCCCGGCGGAGGAACTCTTCCCGTTCTTTGAACTTTCGCAGCACCACGAACACTTCGATCAGTTCGACGGTTGCGGCAAACCCGAGAAACCACGGCAGGACGTCATAGAACCACGGTCCTTCCCGCATGATGATATCTCCCAGCCAGGTGCCGGGACCGAAGATGGTATGGTACGACAAACCAACCACACCGAGTAGCAGAAACCCTCCCGCCGAGAGAAACAAGTAGACCCGTTTGGTGATCAGCATCGAGTCGAAGAAGATTTTGATCTGGACCGGTCGACGGTGCATGAAGTCTTCTCTAATGCGAGCAGCCGCAGCCACCCGAGCCGCAACCGCCACCGCTATCGATATTCACCAGGCCCTCCGCGTCAACCGGCTGGACCTCGATGATTCCCAGTCCTTCCGCCGCAGCTTGCAGCGCCAGTTTGGTACTGTCGGGACCGCGGTCGCACAGGACGTACAGAATCTTTTTAGCACCGTCCAGCGTTTTTTCCAGGTCGAGAAGTTGTAACTCCAGATCCCAGCGAGAGATTCGTTCCGACCACTCGTTGTACTCCTGGGCACAGGCGGTCTTCAGATCGTCGGCCATCCGCAGGTCGTCCGCCGTCGCCAGCCGCAGCACTTCGGTCTCAATCTCCGCGTCCGGGTTGTGTTTGACCTGTTCCAGAACCGTTCCCAGCATCTCGCCCCGATGGTTCTTGACGACCACGGTTTGCCCCCGTTCGGGAGCCGCCGCCAGCGACCACTGAAAGCGGGCCACTTCGGGAATCGCTCCGTAACGAACGAGGACGATCGAGTTTTGCGGGTTGGAAGAGATCATTGGGAACGTGAGAATGTGGGAAGAGTGAGAAATGTCAAAAAGTGGTTTGTTCTGACGAATGCTCGTTCATCGGATTAAACATTCGCGACCTGGCAGCGGGCTGCTAGACCAGGATATCTTCCACAACATTACCATGAACGTCCGTCAAACGGAAATCGCGACCCTGATAACGATATGTCAAACGCTCGTGATCGATGCCGAGTCGATTGAGTAACGTCGCGTTCAAATCGTGAATGTGGACCGGGTTCTCGGTGATATTGTACGAGAAGTCGTCTGTCTGGCCGTAGGTGATACCCGGCTTGATGCCGCCGCCGGCCGCCCACATCGTGAAGCAGCGGGGATGATGATCGCGACCGTAATTCTGCCGCGTGAGGCCCCCCTGACAATAAATCGTCCGTCCGAATTCTCCCCCCCACAACACGAGCGTATCGTCGAGCATCCCGCGTTCCTTGAGGTCTTTGATCAGTGCGGCTCCCCCCTGATCGACGTCGCGGCATTGGTTGGTAATGTCTGAGGGGAGCGAGCCGTGCTGGTCCCAGCCGCGAATGAAAATCTGCACGAAACGAACATCCCGCTCGACCATCCGGCGGGCCAGGAGACAACTCGCCGCGAACGTTCCCGGCTTGGTGACTTCGGGACCGTACATATCGAGAATGTGTTTCGGTTCGTTGGAGATATCGGTCAGATCGGGGATTGACGACTGCATCCGGTACGCCATTTCATACTGCGAGATGCGGGTGTTGATTTCTGGATCGCCGATCTCGTCGTACAGTTTCTGATTGAGTTGCGAGAGTCCGTCGAGCATTTGACGACGCGCGGCGGAATCGACTCCCGGCGGATTCGACAGATAAAGAACCGGGTCTCCCTGCGAACGTAACGCGACCCCCTGATATTTACTCGGCAGAAAGCCGGAACCCCACAAACGGTTATAAAGAGCTTGGGCCGACTTGCGTCCGGTCCAGGTGGCGGTGAGAACGACGAAATCGGGAAGGTCCCGATTCATGGTTCCCAGGCCGTAAGAAAGCCAGGCTCCGAGGCTGGGGCGTCCGGGGAGTTGGGAACCGGTCTGGATGTAGGTGATGGCTGGGTCGTGGTTGATTGCTTCGGTATGCATCGACTTGATGAAACACAGGTCGTCGGCGACCGACGCAGTATGCGGCAATAACTCCGAAAGCACGGCGCCCGATTCGCCGTGCTGCTCGAATTTGAACTTCGAAGGAGCGATTGGAAACCGTTTCTGGCCGGAGGTCATCGTGGTGAGACGTTGCCCCTGACGGATACTGTCGGGTAAGTCTTTATCGAACCACTCGTCCATTTTCGGTTTGTAATCGAACAGGTCAATTTGCGACGGTGCCCCCGACATAAACAGATAAATCACCCGCTTCGCTTTGGCAGGATGATGGGGCGCGTGCAGGATGCCGCCGGTCGGTTGCCCGGAGTCAGCGGCCGTGAGGCTGGGAGGCATCATCGAGGCCAGTGCGGCGGCGCCGACACCGACGTTCATCGCGGACTTTCCGAAGAAATGCCGACGCGTCATGAGCTGTTGGTGTTCGAGAATCGGGTCCATGGCTGTGATTCCGTGAGTTTGTGTACTTGAACGAGTTGTGATTTCGACCCCCTCTTTATCTCCCCCTTGGCAAGGGGGAGAATACAGTCATTGCGTCCTGTTTTTGTCCCCCTTACCAAGGGGGACCACAGGGGGTTTTCTTGTTTATAATGAGCCCAGCTTTCGCCAGAGACTCAAATTGTCATCACCCTTTGGTAATGGTTTCGTCGAGGTTCAGAATCAGGTTGGCGATCATGGTCCAGGCGGCGTGTTGCTGCAGATCGAGCGATTCGTCGCGGGGAGATTCGCCCACCTTCAACAAGGCTTCCGCCTGATCGGGTTGTTGTTGATATTTCTCGCGATACTGGGCAAGCAATTGTTCGATCACGCCGATTTCACGTTCATCGGGCATCCGCGAAGTCGCCGACCGGAACGCCCAGACGATCTTCTCCCGATCGGACGGCCCCGCTTCGGCCAAAATCCGGCGGGCGAACACGCGTGCCGCTTCCACAAATTGTTTGTCGTTCATCAGCGCGAGCGCCTGCATCGGCGTATTGGTTCGTTCCCGACGAACGGTACATGCCTCGCGAGACGGCGCGTCGAAAATCGACATCGTGGGAGGCGGAGAGGTCCGTTTCCAGAACGTGTACATACTGCGTCGATACAGTTTCTCGCCGTGATCCTGCGTGAAGTTGGCGGTGTTGCTGTTGGTGTAGCCGACCGCGTTCCAGAGACCTTTCGGCTGATACGGCTTGACGCTTTCTCCGCCGACACGTTCGACGAGCAGTCCGGAAAGGTAAAGGGCGTTATCGCGAACCATCTCGGCATCGAGACGGAATCGCGGCCCGCGAGCCAGTAGCCGGTTTTCCGGATCGAGTTTATATTCTTGCCGATCGACGTGACTGCTTTGACGGTACGTTCCCGACATCACGATCAGTTTCTGCATCGCTTTGATATCCCAGCCCGACTCGCGGAACTCCACAGCCATCCAGTCGAGTAACTCCGGATGCGAAGGCGATTCCCCCTGCGAGCCGAAGTCTTCGGCGGTCTTCACGAGTCCGGTCCCGAAAAACTTCTGCCAGTAACGGTTCACCGTCACACGCGAGGTGAGCGGATGCTCGTCGGAGACCAGCCAGCGAGCCAGCGCCAATCGATTTTTGGGGGCGTCTTCGGGAAGAGGCGGCAGTGACGCGGGAACGTTCGGTTCGACCGGTCGGTTTTCGTCGGGCTTATCGTATTCGCCTCGAAGCAGCACATACGCCTGTCGCTTCTCTTTCATGTCTTCCATAACGAGCGTGGAGGGGATCTGCTTGTCGAGTTCGGTTTTCTGTTTTTCCAACTCGGCCAGTTTCGCGTTCAGCGGAGCGAACAGTTCCTGCGTCCCTTTATAAACATTCTCCAGGAAGTACTGGCGTAACTGTTTCTTTTGTCCGTCGTTCCGTTTGTCCGGTTCGACTTTGATCAGATTGGCGATGTTGCCGGGCAAACCGTTCCCTTTGAGCCCGCGTTGGACGGCGTCCCAGCGAGCGAACGATTCAAATTGCATACCCGCTTGCGGCGTGAGAGTATTGAGCCCCGCCTTGTCCCAGTAGACGGTCCCGCCGAATTGCGTGAAAGCCCAGCCGTTCAGTTTGCTGCCCGGTTTCAGTCCGACTTTCGCCACGGGAACTTCCAGACGCGTCCATTCTCCGAGCTTGGGAAGTTCACCCATGTATTGACGAGACGCGGTTCCGAGCTGTCCCCAGTCGATGGCATTTTTATCACCCCAGACGGCCCGATGCTCCCAACTGCCGTCGTTGAATTGCAGCATGATCTCCTGCGAAGGATTCTCGGGATCGAGATAGACGTAGGCAAACAGGGTATCGCCGCCGCCGATCGTGAGGGGCGGATTGGCGTCGGTGAAGAAATGCTGACTGAGGCCGTCGGCGGATCGTTTGGAGGCGGTCTGTCCGGAGAAGACCGGTTGTTTTTCGATGGAGACAAATTCCCAGGGCGTATTGCCCTGCGCTTTGGCACCGTTCGGAAGCTCGTCCTCAATCCAGACGAAATCTTCGCGCGCCAACTCCTGAGACGCGTCCGGCGTCGGATCGGTGTACTCAACAGCCGCCAGTTTGTTTTGAATTTCCTGTTTCAAGGCGGCGATCTGTGCATTGTACTGATCCATCTGTTGTCGCTGTTCCGAGGTGGGGACCTTGATCGAAGGAGGCGGCAATAAAGCATTGCCGTCCATCGCTTTCTCGGTCAGCGAGTAGTAATAAGCGAACATTGAATAGAAGTCGGTCATGGTGAAGGGATCGTATTTGTGATCGTGGCAGACCGCACACCCCATCGTCATTCCCATAAAGACCGTGCTCGTTGTTTCGACCCGATCGACCGCATAGCGGACGAGATACTCCTGCGCGATCGAACCTCCCTCGCTGGTCGTCACGTTACAGCGATTGAAGCCGGTCGCGATCTTCTGGTCGATGGTCGGGTTCGGCAGCAAATCACCGGCAAGCTGTTCGACAGTAAATTCGTCGAACGGCTTATTGGAATTGAAGGCGTCGATCACCCATTCCCGATATAGCCAGATCGATCGTTCGTTGTCGAGGTGTAACCCGTGAGTGTCACCGTAGCGAGCCGCATCGAGCCAGTACCGCGCCATATGCTCGCCGTACCGGGGAGAATCGAGCAGGCCATCGACCACTTTCTCGTAAGCATCCGGCGAGTCGTCTTTCAGAAAGGCGTCGATCTCCTCGACCGTCGGCGGCAGACCGGTCAGGTCGAGAGTCACGCGGCGGATGAGCGTTTCCTTCGATGCTTCTTCGTTGGGCGTTAATTCCGAGTCTTCCAGACGCTTGAGAATGAACTGATCGATCGGATTGCGAACGAATTTCTGATTTTGAACCGCCGGTAATTCGGGACGCGTCGGCGTGATAAACGACCAGTGCCTTTGGTACTTGGCCCCTTCCGCAATCCATTGTTTCAGAATGCGAATGTCTTCCGCTGAGAGTTGCTTCTCCGCTTCGGGGGGAGGCATCCGCGTGAATTCATCGTCTGTGGTGATGCGGTTAATCAGTTCGCTCTCGCCCGGCTTTCCGGGGACGATAGCCGTCGATCCCGAATCGAGTTCCGACAGCGCGCTCTCCTGCTGATCGAACCGCAAACCCGCTTGCCGCTGTTCGGCATCTGGGCCGTGACAGGTATAGCATTTGTCGGACAGGATCCGGCGGACATCGCGGTTATAGTCGATCTCTTTCGCGGCGAGATGATTGCCGGCGAACAGACCGATGATCAACAGACTGATGGCGGAATTGATAAAGGCGAAACGAATCATGATCTCATCGTCCTGAGTTCAAAGACGGGGAAGACGAAAATAAACCGACGGAAGTCGGCAGGCGGGATTCTGGGGTAGGTGTGGACCTTGCATTATACCATATCCAAAGTGAGATCAACAAACTTTGATTTCCGGATCTCGCCAGATTTCGACCAACATTTTTCCCCAGGTGGGAATACGACGTTCTCGCAAAAACAGAGAAAAACACTTGAGCTTGGGCATTCGTTGGCTTCTGCTGTCGATTAGAAAAACATCGACGCGCCGCGACTGCAAATCTTTTTTAGGAACTCAACATGTCACCGATCTCTCGTCGTCAGATGCTTGGATACTCTGCCGGAATGCTGGCCGCCGGCTGGCTCAATTCCGTCAACCCCGGCCAAGCCGAAGAATCGAAAAAACTTCCCCCCTTTATCGACGTCCATACCCATATCGGCACGACCTGGAACGGCAACAAGGAATTGACGCCCGACGATCTCATCAAATGGATGGACGAGCACAACATCGAACGTTCGGTTCTCCTCCCGCTCGTCTCCCCCGAGTCGTCCAGTTTTCTGCTATTGACCGAGCCGGCGCTCCAGGCCGCCAAAGATCACCCCGACCGCTTCACG
The DNA here is from genome assembly GCA_014762625.1 of Planctomycetaceae bacterium. Lineage (GTDB taxonomy): Bacteria > Planctomycetota > Planctomycetia > Planctomycetales > Planctomycetaceae > JABURQ01. Next base: position 11,834 of record JABURQ010000136.1, read on the forward strand.
GCGTTCTGTTCCATCGATCCGCGCACTTCGGTCCGCGGCGGCGTGAAGGGATTCAAAAGCATTATTCAGTCGTACGTCGACAAAGGGGCCAAAGGATTCGGCGAACACAAAGTCGGCCTGCCGTTCGACGATCCGCTGATGATGCAAATCTATGAAGTCCTCGAAGACGTCGGCATCCCGATCCTCTTCCATATGGACTCACAACGCGGCATCGACGAACCGGGCCTTCCCCGTCTCGAACACGCCCTCGCCACGTTCCCCGAACTCGACTTCATCGGGCACGGACCCGGCTGGTGGGCGTCGATCTCGGGAGATATCAAAACCAAGAAGGATCTCGGAACCTATCCCAAAGGAGGCGTCGTTGAAGGCGGTGCCATCGACCGGTTGATGGAGAAGTATCCCAACATCTACGGCGACATGTCCGCCGGCAGCGGCAATAACGCCATCGCCCGCGATCCGGAGTTCGGTCGCCAGTTTCTGATCCGCCGACAGGACCGCCTGATGTTCGGCACCGATTACCTCCAACCCGGCCAAGGCGTCCCCCAGTTCGAGACTCTCGCCGCCATGAAACTTCCTTACGACGTGGAAGTCAAAATCCGCCGCAAGAACGCCGAACGGGTGATTGATATTTAGAAGTTGTCCGTTCTCACGAAAAAAAGCCGGTGGCTCGCGAGAGCGACCGGCTTTTGATGAGGAAATCAATAACGCACCGTAGTTCAAGATATTTGAGTGAGTGGTGTTGTGCGTTGATATCCTTCGTTGGAAGTACATTCGGAAGAGGCCGTATTCCGGACATCGTTTCCGAAAATATTTTCCGAGAATGTGCGAAGCTGCTTTAGCCGGACCGGAAAAGGGACCACAATCGATGGACCGCCCATCATTTCCTGACGGATCCTTTCACTCGCATGACCTCGGAACGTTCCCCATCATCGATTCGCCCGGGAATCATCGCGGGAGCGGTCTGGGTGGTTCTGTTCGCCTGGCTGTTTTTTGATTCCGATCTCCAAAACGCTCCCTCGATGTCACGTTGGAAGTTCTGGCAGGAAGTCCCCTTCCAGTTGCTCGATTTATTACCCGGCTCGCAACAGTTCGGCGATCTGCCGGTCGGCTGGAGCTATTTCGCCCCGCGTCAATGGCTGATCCTCGCGGCAGGTTTCATTTCCTGTGGAGCGTGGTGCCTGGGACGACTGTTATTGCGAAGCCTGAAACTGACACAAGTCGGCACGGTTCTCGAACGACAGACACTCGCCCTCGCCGTCGGTTACGCGGCACTGTCGTTGTTGACGCTCGGTTTCGGACTCGCCGGCTTGCTGGTGAGCAATTTGTTCCGCGGAATGCTGTTGGCTTTTGTTGTCGCGGATTTGCTGTGGACATTTCTGAGTCGAAGCCTACAACCATCGGCCCCCTCACGGAAGACCGCGGAGCCGTGGATCCTGCCGTACGAATTGATGCTGCCGGTGATCGTCATCGGCAGTTTTCTGATGTGTATGCTTCTCGGTGCGCTGCTGCCCTCGATCGATTTCGATGTGAAGGAATACCATCTGCAGGGACCCAAGGAATGGTATCTCGCTGGCGAAATTACCTGGCTCAAACATAACGTCTACACGTCGTTTCCATTTCTGACGGAGATGCTGAGTCTGACCGGCATGCTCGTCTGCGGCGATTGGTTCTTCGGTGCGCTGGTCGGGAAAGCGGTCCTGATGTCCTTTGCCCCACTCACCGCCGTCGCGCTCTATTGCCTGGGGCGTCGCTGGTTCTCCCCGAGTGTAGGTTGGTGGGCCGCGTTGATCTATCTCACGACTCCCTGGATCTATCGCGTTTCGATCATCGCGTATACCGAAGGGGCCTTGATGGCCTACACCGCGGTGACGTTACTTGCTTTCGAACTTTCCCGTTCACACTTAAACGAAGTGGCCACTGCAAAACGATTGTGGATGGTGACCGGTATGCTGGCCGGATCGGCGATGGCGTGTAAATATCCGGGATTGATCTCGGTAGTCGTTCCAATTTCCGCTGCTGCGTTGGTTGCCTGCGTCAGACGAACCCGCGCCGAGTCTTCTTCGCTCCCGATACTGAAGTACGCGGGCTTCTTTATTCTGGGGGGAGCGTTGGCCATCGGCCCCTGGCTATTGAAGAACGCCGCCCAAACCGGGAACCCCGTCTATCCACTCGCCTGGTCGATCTTTGGCGGCGACGACTGGAACCCCGAGCTGCAAGCGAAATGGAAAGATGCGCACTCGCCTCCGCATTATCGACTCGCCAACATTCCTCAGGACGCCTGGAGGATTCTCGCCGGCAGCGATTATCAGTCGCTGCTCCTGTTTGCGTTCGCGCCGCTGAGCTGGTTATGGAAAGAGAAGCGGCGACTCCTCGGAGGGTTGTGGATTTATCTCGCCTGGTTGTTCCTCTCCTGGTGGTGTTTCACGCATCGCATCGATCGCTTCTGGTTACCCATGATACCAGTGGTGTCGCTGCTCGCCGCCGCCGGTCTCCAGCAACTCTGGCAAAGCCGGGCCAAATGGTTGTCGGCAGCAGTGGTCGGCCTCGCGATTCTGTTTAACTTCGGCTTGATTCTCTCGACCCGTGCGGGGCTTAATATTTATCTCGCCGACATCGAAGCGTTGGCACAGTCTCCCATCGTGCAACCGCCCGGCATTCTGGAGATGAACGAGTCACTTCAGGAAGGAGAAAAACTCCTCTCCGTAGGAGAAGCGAACGTGTTCGACGCCCGCTTCCCGCTGGACTACAACACGGTGTTCGATATCTCGCTCCTCGAAGAGTGGTGTACCGATACTGACGGTGAATGGCTCACTGTGGAGGAGATTCGTCAGAACCTGCAAGACGCTGGGATCACGCACGTCCTGGTCAACTGGGGGGAAATTCTCCGCTATCGACTCACCTATCGATACACCGATTTCGCCGTGCCGGAATCTCTCGACCGCCTCGTCGAAATGGGAATCCTGACCTCTCCCGAGCCGCTGACGTTCAAGTCTCTGGAAGAGATGTCGGAGAACGAACGACGCGAAACGACCTCGACCCTCTCGGGCCGCGTGCGAACCGTTCAGGGAACCACCGGCCTGATCACGAACGAGACCTATCGCGTCCTGCCGGAGTGATAGTCGTCGCAAGTTGAATCTTGTCGAGATTCGTCGTATCAATGTTGAGACTCGCTCAACGGTCTTTGAAGTCTGCGCTTGTTTGAACCGAACGCCTCCGTTTCCATGAAGTACCGCGACAGATCTTCTCCCCTCCTGATCATCGGGTGACCACCCCTGCTTCCATCGCTTTAACTTGGCAAACTCAGTTCCTCTCAATCACTCACCCAAACCGTAAGATTGGTTGGACGGTCCGGTTAATCAACTGCGAAAATGTGTCCGAAAAAGCGAGCCATGACGGAAGGTCCAGATGATTTTGCGCCCCGAGCCTGGAAGGATGGCAAACCTTTGAGCTAGTCGATATCGCTGAATTCAGCGGGGCTCACTCCTTGTTCATCGGGATTTTTGATGTCGAAGACCACCTTGTGTAATTGTCCCTTTGTAAACTTGAATTTGCCTCGGTCGGCATACTCTTCATTCACGGGCATTCCCTCGTCGCGACCGATATCGAATGTTTCGTGACCGGTATAGGAACCATAGACCGTGGCAGTGATGTCCATGTCGCCCACTTTTTGATCGTTGATGAAAAACTCAACCGTCGAGGGACCGTTCAGTTTTGCCTCCTTCATCGTATGCCTGAGTGTGATTTTCAGATCACCGTGGGGAATGCGAACATCGCCATCGAAATCGTGCCAGTGCAATCCCAGCGTGGAATAGCTGTATCGCAGCTTTCCATCTTTGATGAATAACACCTGTCCTCCGATGTGTTCCCCCACTGCATAGATCACACCCTCGGTATTCTCGTCGGCGGTGAGATAGGCATTGACCTCGTAATTGGTCGATTTGATTTCCGGTCCCGCCAGTTCAGGAACTCGATAGACATTCGGGGTGAGGACCCAGTGTTTTTTGGCCGCTCGCTGCGGATTCGATTCCGGTTGCAACGATCGGCCTAAAGATCCACCGACCGGATAAACGTCATATTTCTCAGCCTCCGCCCAGAAGATTGCTTCCAGTTCTTTCACTTTCTCTGGATACTGATCGGCCACGTTGACCTGCTGAATTGGATCTTCCTTGATGTTGTATAATTCCCAGGTGGTGTTGAGGGGGTCAAATTTTGCAAAGACAGAGGGATCGACGGACCAGGGGATCCGATAAGGTTTTCCACAGAGTGTCCAACCCTCGTGATACAAACCCACGAATCCCGTCATTTCAAAATACTGGGTGGGGTGGTTGGTTTTGGCATCCGGATTGTTCCAGGCATAAGTCAGCGATTTTCCCGGATACTCTTTTCGTTTCTGTCCGTTGACATAATCGGGGACAGGCACGCCGGTGACTTCCAGGATGGTCGGCACGATATCGGTCACGTTCTGGAACTGTCGCCGCCATTCGCCTTTGGCCTTAATGGTTTTGGGATAGCGGATGGAGGTTGCGGACATGGTTCCTCCGAAATGAGACGCCATCTGCTTGGTCCATTGGAACGGAGTTGATGAGGCGTAAGCCCATGCGACCGAATAATGATTGGCCATGTGGGGGCCTCCCCACGCTTCCAGTCCACCGAACTCCTCAAGCTTCTCCAGTTGCTGATCCATGGTCAGCGGAGGAAATCCGTTCTGCATCAACAGCTCTGAAAACGTTCCCGTGGGTGTTCCTTCGGCAGTGCATCCATTGTCGGCGGTCAGGTAAATCACCAAAGTGTTGTCCAACTCGTCCATCTCTTCGAGATGACTGATGACACGGCCGATATGGAAATCGACGTGTTCGAGGAACGCCGCGTTGACTTCCATCTGTCGCGCTAAATATTTTTTCCCTTCCTCACTGAAGGAATCCCATTCGGGTATCACTTCAGGCCAGTCCACCATTTTCGCATCTTCGGGAACCAACCCCATTTTTTTCTGACGTTCCAGTTGCTGGGCTCGATAGACATGCCAGCCTTCGTCAAACTGGCCTTTATATTTGTCGCGCCACTCTTTGGGGACCTGGATGGGAGCATGTACTGCGCCGGGGGTGTAGTACATAAAGAAGGGCGCATCCCGTAAACCTTTCCAGTTGTCGAGCCACTTGATCGCCTGGTCCGCCATGCCATGGGAAAGATGAAAAGTGGATCCGTCAGCGTTGGTTTCCGGCGTATCGATGGCTGTAGTGTTTTCATACAACAACGGATGGAACTGATTCGTCTCGCCACCCAGGAATCCCCAGAAATATTCAAACCCCCAGATCCCGGTCGGCCAACTCTCAAACGGACCGGCAGGAGAAGCTTCCTCCATCGGCGTGTTGTGCCATTTGCCGAATGCCGCCGTGGCGTATCCATTGTCTGTCATAATTTTCGCAATGGATGGGGTTGTGTAATCAATTTGCGAGTTGTACCCCGGATATCCGGTAGCAAATTCCGAGATGATCCCCGTCCCGATTTCGTGAATGTTATAGCCGGTCAACAGCGACCCGCGGGTTGGAGAGCACACCGCAGCGACCGACATATGCGTGTAACGAATGCCTTCATCCCCAATACGATCAAAAGTGGGAGTCCGCATGATGCCGCCGAATGACTTCGCACTCGAATAGCCAGCATCATCCAGCATGACCACCAGGACATTGGGAGCGTCTTTGGGGGCTTTCGGCTGTCCGAGAAAATACGGTTTGGAATCTTTCAGGGTCTTTCCCTGCACCCCTTTCCATTCTTTCAGACGATAGGGAATCGCGTTGCCGCGACCACCGTTTTGAGCATGAACCGGTTGACTGCAGCAGACCAACATGAGCAGGCCCGCCATGGGAACTATGGATTTGAGTTGAAACATCGCGATCCCCCTGTATTTCTTGTGATAAATCTGCTCCCAGCGTTCGCTTCATTCAGAGTAGGCAGCTAACTGACCAGGGGTTAGAACAGTCTGACCTGCCAAAAGCCATTGGCTACCAGCCTAATGTGCAGTGAAAATGCAATCCAACAGCAACTTCGAGGCTTGATGCTTTTTTCATAAAGACATTATAGACAGCGAGTATTGAGGCATTGATGATCTCGGCGTGAGTCACTTAAGGAGCTTGGAAGTGCTCGATGTCTCATCACTGAGACAAGTATGCTCTTTCCTTCCAAGAACTGACAATACTATTATTTTGATAGATTTTGCTCTGCAGAATTAGTTCAGATTCAGGAGGTGAAGTGGTCAGCAGGAGGCCGCCGAGCGATTAGCTCGGAGTCAGGCCCAGGGCGCGAGAAGAAGCGTTTCCTTCACGTCGGCCTACGGCAGGCGTCGAATGTTGATCCATTTCTCTGCGTCGCCGCGCCGCTGCGCGAGTCTTCTTTTCTCTTCCTTCCGTAGGTCTCCGTTTGCTTCCGTTTCATCCGTGTTCTCTTTTCAAAACACCGGCGAGCAAGTCGCTAGTGGCACCCAAGCTTGGACTTGCTCTTGGGCTCGTACCAGAGTTAGCGTTCGGGGTTATTCGATTTTGGATTTTGGGTTTCCGATTTTTGACCGAAGGGCGCAATGGCCCTGCTGACGACGGCGGCTTCTTGATAACCATTCGAACGTCTCTCCAGGAGCCGCGATCGTCAGATCGCCGGGCTGAAGCCAGATTCAAAATCACGATCTTTGGCAAGTTGGT
>JABURQ010000152.1 GCA_014762625.1 Planctomycetaceae bacterium
ACGTCAGTGAAAAACCAGCCGAAACGGCCTCAGCCACGATAATCCGAGAAGAACCAATAAACTCGGCAACTGTATTCTCTAAGAAAAGCGACGCAAGAGTGTCGGTTTGCAAACCAGTAAGCAACAATATTACCACAGAAATGGTCAACGCAATTTGTTTTATGCAAGTCATTTGATTTGTAGAGCTGAAGTGATGTTGGAGAGGAAAACCTAGTATGGCAATTGAATCAGATAGGATGCCCTTCGATGAGCCATCTATCTCCTCGAAAATCGACTTCCACTCCATAAATCAATCCCTCTTTGATTGAGTATTCCTCGCAATCTTCAAGACTTCTCCATCGACCTAACTCTTCTACTTCAATTCCATTGAGCTTTTTAACAACTTTGAATTTCCTCTCTGCCAATTCTTTCTCAATCAATTTGTGTTGATCCACTATATCTTGATATTTTTCACCATATTCCCAGATCCCTTCTAACAATTGTTTCATTGCAATTAAGTTTTTGAAGGAGGTGTGCCTACCAATACCATACATTGTTAATACCTTTCATCAGATCGAATACGAACCTTCACAACCTCAACCCCTATCCCACATTATCACCAAATTGTGCGATTTCCCAAGCACGATTACCAAAACAAGCCCCTTTGATCGCCTCACTTTTCTCGTTCATTTTTGTCAAATTAATAGCCCGGCTTCCATCACACCCAACCGGAGCGATCCAGCGTGCGGTAGTTGATCGCTTCGCTCAGATGGACGGCGGTGATCTGGTCGCTCTCGTCCAGGTCGGCAATCGTACGACTCACACGGAGAATCTTGTCGTGAGCGCGGGCCGATAATCCCATCGTCTCCATCGCGGTCTTCAACAGGTTCTCGGCTTCCGTATCGAGTTTGCAGAACGTCCGGATCTGACGGGGAGCCATCTTGCCGTTCAGTTGGTCGCGATCCTGTTGGAAGCGATGCGCCTGACGATCGCGGGCGGCGAGCACGCGGTCGCGCATCGTGGCGGAGTCGGTTCCTTCTTTCGCGTTGGTCAATTCGCGAAACGGGACGGGGGGGACTTCGATGTGAATATCGATCCGGTCGATGAGCGGACCGGAGATTTTGCTGACGTACCGTTCGATCTGGATTGGATTGCAATTGCAGTTCCGTTTCGGATCACCGCGATAGCCGCACGGGCAGGGATTCATCGCCGCCACGAGCATCAGACGAGCCGGGAACGTCACCGAACCGATCGCGCGACTGATCGTGACGCAGTTCTCTTCCAGCGGTTGCCTCATCACTTCCAACGTGCGCCGGTTAAACTCCGGCAACTCATCGAGGAACAAAACGCCGTTATGGGCGAGCGAGATCTCGCCCGGTGCGGGAGTCGAACCACCTCCGACCAGTCCCGCTTCTGAAATCGTGTGATGAGGAGAACGAAAAGGTCTCAACAGGACCAGCGATTGTCCGTCATCCAACCTCCCGACTGCCGAATAGATTCGCGTGGTCGAAAGACTCTCATCGGACGACAGAGACGGCAGGATTGTTCCCAGTCGGGAGGCGAGCAACGTTTTTCCCGAGCCGGGAGATCCGATCATCAGGAGGTGATGCGAACCGGCGGCCGCCACGGTGACGGCGCGCTTCGCCTGTTCCTGTCCTTTGACGTCGGAGTAATCGACGGGATAGGTTCCCTGCTCGGTCATCGCTCGATCCCAACTGAAATCGACCGGCGTCATGTCGAGTTGTCCGGAATAGAAACCGACCGCTTCCGCAAGACTATCGACGGCGAAGACCTGTAACCCTTCGACCACGGCGGTCTCTTCCGCGTTCGCAACGGGAACTACGATGCCGGTCTTTCCCTGATCCCGCGCGGCGAGCGCCATCGAGAGCGCTCCTTTGATCGGTCGCAACGTTCCGTCGAGCGCCAGTTCTCCCACCGCCGCGAACTCGTCGAACCGATCCGACTCCAACTGACTGCTGGCGGTCAACATGCCGAGCGCGATGGGGAGATCGAACGATGCGGCTTCTTTGGGGAGGTCGGCGGGTGAGAGATTGATGACCACGCGATCAATCGGTCGGTGATAGCCGCTGTTGACCATGGCCCGTTCGATGCGATGCGTGCTTTCGCGGACCGCGGCCTCGGCGAGTCCGACGAGAATCGTTTTCGGCACGGCTCCGGGCGAGATATCGACTTCCACTTCGACCGGTTTGGCATCAATACCGAATAACGAGTAAGTAAATAATTTTGCCAGCATGGGGAGTCCAACCGGAACAGATTCTCGGTAGTGAATATAATTACATTTTTCGTATTTTGCCGTGGAAGAGCGGGGGCATCAACGAATTTCGGTGAGAATTCGGCCCGATTTTGATGTTCGCCGTCAAAATCCGACAATGGAAACTCTTTCCCGAGGGTGTCGGATGCCCTATAGTGATGCAGAGGTGATTTGCGCCTTAACGTTCCCTCCCTCCCAGGCTCCTGGCCCAAGAGATACTCAATTCCCAGAGAAGACTTTAGAGAGGACATCATGAAGAAAATTGCATTCTCGACCGCGATGGTCGTTTGTCTGGCGGCTTCGGTCGCTTCCGCCGGTGGCGTGAAGGGCGTCATCAAGATGAAAGGCTCAATCCCCGAACCGGTCATTCAGGTTAAAAAAGGGGACGCTTCCGTGAAGGACGCCGCGGTTTGTGCGGCCCAGGATTTGTACAAAAACGATCTGGTCGTCGATCAGGAAACGGGCGGCATCGCCAACGTCTTCCTCTACATGCGGAAAGCTCCCTCGGGCGCCAAATTCGACGCTCCCGAGAAGAAGACGCTCATCTTCGATCAGAAGAACTGCCGCTTCGTGCCACACGCTCAAATCGTGCGGACCGATCAGGTGGTCGAAGTTATCTCCTCCGACGGCATCGCTCACAATTTCCACTCGTACCCCATCCGTAATACGCCGCAGAATATTCTGGTCGCTCCCAACACACAGGCGGGTGACGGCACGAAAGTGGAGTTCGACGGTCCGGAAATTTTGCCGATGAAAGTCGGCTGCGACATTCATCCGTGGATGACCGCCTGGTGGATGGTCGTCGATCATCCATACGCCGCGGTTACAAATGAGAAAGGCGAGTTCGAAATTGGCGAACTCCCGGACGGCGAACACGATTTCCGCGTCTGGCACGAAAAAGCCGGCTACCTGGAAAAGAAACTGTCCGTGACTGTGAAGGGCGGCAAAGTGACCGACCTTGGCACACTCGAATTCGACGCCAGTGCGTTTGAAGAGTGATTCGAATTGGATACTGATTGACCAGGGACGTGTGATCGATTTCACACGTCCCTTTTTTTACGACTCTCCTCCGATTCCCGCGCAAATCTCATGAAGCATTACATCGGTCTCTTCCTGCAATTCATTACGCTGGTGTTCCTGCCGCTGTTGATCATCTGGCAGTTGAACTTCGGCTTCGAACTGATCTACATGCCGGCTCTGACTGTCGTGGGAATCATTGTCTTTACGATCGGGACGAAACTGCGGGGGTAAGAGGGCGAATAGAATTCCACTTTGGGTCAATTTTAATATCCAGGAAGGGATCTGTTCTCCTGATGTCAGAAAGTCTCAAAACAAAGTCGGCGTTGTTTCATCCTGTTTTGGCGGCCAGAAGGTACCAATAACCAGCCACGTATTATACGGCAAAGTTGTACCCATAAAGAAACGAGTGTCTTTACTGTCACCGCAGATCTCATCAAAAAATTTCTTTTTCACACTCTCTGCTGCGGCTTTGCTGGATCGAAGTCGCTTCTCTTCTTTGAGATACAATACTCCCAATTCCCAGTCGGTAATCAAAGCTCGATGAGCTTTTGCACTGTCTTCACACTCGAATACATAGCGAAATTCAAAAGGGATTTTTCTCAGTGGTTTTGGTGGCTCTCCAAAGAGCCGCATTTGTTGATAGATTTTCTGATATTTTGGTTTCCAGTCCCGCGAAGTTTCGGTAATCTCCAAATCAAATATGCGAGTTGGACGAACAATACCTAGCGACGCACGTTCTTGATCATAGAGATTTTGGAGTTCATTGAGGGTGTGATGGGGCATTTGATCAATAATTTCTCTTCGCTCACGCCAGCCATCCTCTGTTGAGATTCTCTCGCCAACGAGCTTAATTGAGTCCAGACGGGGTTCGCGACTTTCTTTGCGAGCATCATTTTTATGACCTCTCGGGCCGAGTTCGACATCAATCCACTGGTACTTCCGAAACTTCTGTTCGGGAGGTCGATATCGATAATCAATTGGGTAAAGCCGAACCCATTCTCCAGATTCGCTTATCCCTGCCGTGCAAACCAGTTCATCATATTTCGGCGATGGATGAGGATAAGTCATTACCGTGATCAAGACTCTGGTCTTCTCAAACTCAATGGTCATGCTTTGGATTGCCCCAAGTCGTAGATCGGCAGTTCTGTTTGTTCTGAAACAGCATTTGCAAGGCGACTGCGATGGCAACAAGACGGGTCAGCCTCCATGCAGATCAGTACGCTTGCCTTTTCTCCAACAAGTCGGGCCGTACGGTTAACCGAGTCTGACTGAACTCGGATCGTATCCTCTTCGTATTCATCGAAAAGCCTCTCGTAATCTTTTTGCACAGTCAGATTGCGACGACGCGATGACTCAATTCCTAGCTCTGGAATGTGAACATAATCAATGTCGAGGTATCCAGCGAGCCGTGCAAGCGAACTCTTGTGGAAACCATATCGCCGAGCAATAGGGTTGTTCCGCACATCGATGATACGACGAATTCCATTATCGATTAGGCGATTCAAAAACGCGTCGATCGACATTTTTTCGTAGCCAGCAGTATACACGGCTGGAGGTGCCTCGGGGCGATTAGCCAGCTTCTTTCGTTCGCTATTGACTGTAAATGACGGGTAATGACCGTAAACATATTCAATCAATTTGTCAGATTTGGCTCCCTTAAATCGTTCGACGATTCGGAAGCTCTCCTGCCGAACTTTCTTCGGAAGGGACACGACAACATCTTCAGCTAAGTTGGTTGGGCTCCATCGCAAATCTTGTTCAACTGTCACATATCCATTTTGAATCAGTCCATCCATTTCGCGGTAGAGGCAAAATGAGAAGGGACCATATTTGTAAGGAACGAAGTCATAGAAGGCATTTCCTCCCTGAGATGAAGTTTCTTCCCGAACGAGAAAAGCCCACTTCGTCAATTCCAACTTCGAAACTCCGCGAGAAGCAGCAACAAGAAGTGTGAGTAGTGTTTTTTGCCGATTCAACATGTGGTCAAACCTCTAAATTATTTCTTTCGCAATACTACCATCCTGTCGTCCATTCCAGACGTTTTCCTGATAGTAGAAGCTTTTTTGTTCTGATGCTTGGATTTTAGATTAAAATGAATATTGGGTCCACATCTGTATTCTGCTCCAAACACCACTTGTTTGAGAAATACGCAGGTAACGTTCCACCAACCCGTCTAGGACCACTTGATACTATCAGGCGGAATCAATGCCCTCGTATAGTGCAAACGCACGCCATTAAGGGCAGGGTGAGAGTGTTTCGTTTGAAGTGATTACATTTCAAGTTCACTCGCACTGGCGTCTCAAGCCTGCGTGATTCCGGTTTGATCTGCGTTCTCTGACCTCCATACACTGTCAAACAAGTCGCGCCGTGCCGCCCGGCGCGACTCTCACTCACGATCATCGAAACTCAAAAATCGAAACTCCAGCTTGCTTGCGCAAACGGCTCAGATCATGCTAAATGCCTTAACACCCTGCCTGGAAAACGAACGATGAACGCTCCTGAATTCGATGAAGCCATTGCTCACAAATATTTCGCTCCTCGCCTGAACGGCGAGTGTTGGAATCTCCTCGACAAAGAGGAGCGGACCGAAGAGGAAGATCGCCGCATGCTGATGGCGGCGTTCGCGTCGTGCTATCACTGGCTGCACGTGAGGAACAATCTGAATCAGCAGCGGGGAGAATGGCTGATAGCCCGGGCTTTCGCAGCTTTGGGTGACGGAGAAAACTGTCTGAAGCACGCGCTGCGGTGTATGGAGTGGACGGAGAAAGCGGACGACAGTTACAAAGATTTCGACTTCGCTTATGCTCACGAGATGCTGGCTCGGGGATATGCACTGACCGGGCAGACCGAAAAAGCTGCCGAGTTGCGAGCCAAAGCGAAGGAACTGGGAGACCAGCTCGCCGACGACGAGGACCGGAAATACTTCTTGAGCGATTTGGCGTGGGGAGAATGGCCGGGACTCGCAGATGAGGACAGCATCTGAATCTGATTCAAAGTTTGGCATCCATGATGTGTTCCCCTTCGTTGAGCGTCCCTGCCATCCTTAGATCAAATCAATGTGACAAAACTCATCTCACCTCTTATGATTAAATAATTGCCCATTCACATTGATTGCATCTTCGGGAGAGATCGATGACGACTGAGCATATCTCTGAGACTGGCAGGCTCACAAGAAATCCGAAATTCTGGATCGGAATCGCTTCGGCCATACTGTTCTTCTTGTTAGCCTTGCTGGTTTTTTTGGTTCTGATTCCCGAAATCAAAGCATCCCGCGCTGCTGCTCGAAAAAGCACCGTTAAAAATAACCTTAGACATGCGGTTCCAATACATTCTCCAGAAATTACGTTTCACGTAAACGGATCCGCAGAATCCACGTTCTGGCAACCAGGGATGTATTATCCTGAATTCGATTCATTTGCATTTATAAATGACAGTGGGTCGGCAATCTCCAAGGAAGAGATACCGGAGTTTGTCCTCCATGAACTTGAGAAGGAATTTGAGAGGCTGGATAAGTCTAATCATCCACTTGTTAATCTTCACTTGAAATTCGGCCCCAGTGAAGAAGAAGTGATGAACGAGTCAACGGACTCTTTCTGGGAAAATTATCAGCAACTCATCTCGAACGAAACGGTAAAATCTGAAGAGAGTGACATGTCAGAGTAGGTTAGGTTGTGCTTGACCTACAAAAGCTGTTCGACTCGATTTATTCGCCGATGCAGTAGAGGTAGTTATCCGAGCGAATCAGCAGATGGTCGCCGTCGACCGCGGGGCTGCCGTTGAACTGTCCGCCGTCGCGCAGGTCGTTCGTTTGCAGCAACTCAAACTCCGGCTTCGCGGCGACCACAAACGTTTTGCCGCCGCGGTTGGAATAATAAATACGGTCTCCCGCCAGAATCGGCGACGAATAAATCTGGCCGGACCGGTCGATCCGCTCTTCGTAAACCAGTTCTCCCGAATCGGCCTTCGCACAATAAGCGACGCCGCGTTGATCGTTCATCCAATAGAGATGGCCGTCTTTGTAAAGCGGTGAAGAGACGTTCGAACCTTTGTTACTCGTCCAGATTCGGTGCGTTGCCGTCACATCACCGGTTCCACCTGTCTTCACCGCCAGTGAGACAGTCCCCGAACGACCGCCAAGGATGTAGAGCACACCGTCATGTTCCACAGGTGTGGGGACCATGTACCAGGTGATGTCGGTATCGCAGTTCCAGAGGGGATCCCCTGATTCGGGATCGAAGGCGAGGACCTTGCCGTGAATGCAGACGATCAACTCCTCGCGTCCCTCGGGAGATGTCACCACGATGGGTGTGTTCCAGGCCTCTTTGATTCCTCCGGCCCTCCAGACTTCTTTTCCCGTTTTGCGGTCGAGAGCGACCAGCGACTGGCTCTCAACACTGGCATTCACGATTAACAAGTCTTTGTAGATGAGCGGCGACGATGAGGTTCCCCAGCCATGTTTGCCGTCACCGACATCCGCGGTCCAAAGTTCGTTGCCGTCGTGATCGAACGCGAAGACGCCCGTCTTCCCCAGAAAGACAAACACGCCTTCGTCGTTGACGGCGGGAGTATTCGCGGCGTAACCGTGATCGCGAATGCTTTCTTCTTCGGGGAGTTTGGCGGGAATCGCTTTCTCCCAGATCAATTCGCCATCCTGGCGATTGAAGGCCAGGATGTGACGTTTGAGATTTTCGAGATCGCCGCCGGGCTGGCGCGGGGTTCCGTATCCGGTATAGCAGGTGAGGTAGATTCGATTGCCCCAGACCACGGGACTGGAGGCTCCCGGTCCCGGTAACGGCGATTTCCAACGGATGTTCTCATCGGTTCCCCACGCTAAGGGAAGGTCTCCCGTTGCGCGACCATCGCCGCTCGGTCCGCGGAAGCGATACCAGTCTTGAGAGCCGGCCTTGTCGGCAGTCGGCGCGGTCGCCGACACCGTCTGAGTCGCTTCCCCCGCATCCGCTTGAGATTCGGAAAGGGGAGATTCCGCCCCGGCCCCGCAGCCGGTCAACAGACTTGCCACGATCAACAGACAAAAACGGTTCCGGAGAATTCGAACCATGGCTTTTCCTTTTGCGTGAGAGATGACGTCTCTTTTCGGTGGCCGCGACAACACGTCTTCTTCTTTGAAAAACAGCCTCCCACGAGCTTTACGCGGAAAAATAATATCGTGAGTCACTCTAAGGAATACGATATTTGGCCTGCCATTCTTCCGGCTTGGCGGAGATATCGCTGTCCTCTTCGTACTTCTTCTGGAGGTCGGCCAGTTGCTCTTTGAGATCGGCGATCACGTCCTTGTACTTGGGATTGCCGTACTGGTTGACCCGTTCGTCCGGATCGACCTCGAGATCGTAGAACTCCCAGACTTCGCCGAACTGATAGAACTTCATCAGTTTGTAGCGTTCGGTGCGGATGCCGTAATGTCGCGGCACCATGTGAACGCTGGGATATTCGTAGTAGTGGTAATAGATGCTCTTCCGCCAGTCGCTCGGCGTTTCTCCCTTGAGTAACGGAACCAGCGAACGCCCCTGCATGTCGGAGGGAATTTCGGCTCCTGCAATATCGAGGAACGTCTCGGCGTAATCGAGATTCTGGATCATCAGTTTGTTTCGCGAGCCGGGCTTGGTGACGCCGGGCCATTTGGCGATGAACGGCATCTTCAACGACTCTTCGTACATCCAGCGTTTGTCGTACCAACCGTGATCGCCGATGTAGAATCCCTGATCGGAGGAGTAGATGACGACGGTATTGTCGTCGAGTCCTTCCGCTTTGAGAGTTTCCATGAGGCGTCCGACGTTTTCATCGACTCCCTTCACACAACGCAGATAGTTTTTCGCGTAGCGTTGGTACTTCCAGCGAACGAGATCCTTGCCGCTCAAGTTCATTTTGTGGAATTCGGCGTCTTTCGGGCCGTAAGCATCCCGCCAGGCTTTGAGTTGCTCGGGAGAGAACCGTTTGAGATTGTTCCAAGCGGAGCGGTCCTGTCGTTTTTGGGACGCGGGTTGCGTGTAGTCAGGAGTCAAATCGACGAAGAGGTCGTAGTTGATATCCATATGCCGATCGATCTCAAGTTCCTGAGCCCGAGCCGGGAAGGCGTTGTCCTTGTAGTCGTCGAACAAGGTCGGCGGCTCGGGAATTTTGATGTCGTCGTAGAGATGCAGGTGACGCAGCGCGGGCATCCAGTTGCGATGCGGGGCTTTGTGCTGGCACATCAGCATGAACGGTTTGTCGCCGTCCCGGTTTTTGAGCCAGTCGATCGCCATATCGGTCACGATATCGGTGCAATAACCTTCAACGCGGATTTTCCCATCCGGCGTGAGGAAGTCGGGGTTGTAGTAGAGTCCCTGCCCCGGCAGGACTTTCCAATCGTCGAAACCTTGCGGCTTACTTTTGAGGTGCCACTTGCCGTAAAACGCGGTTTGATAACCGGCTTTCCGCAACAGTTTCGGGAAGGTCTGCTGATCGCCGTCGAAGTTGTTCCCGTTGTTCATGAAGCCGTTTTTGTGGCTGTGCTTTCCGGTGAGGATGACCGCCCGGCTGGGACCGCAGATCGAGTTAGTGCAGAAGCTGTTTTCGAAGAGCATCCCCTGTGCGGCGAGTTTGTCGATGTTGGGAGTCGGATTGACCGACTTCAACCAACTGTCGTACGCCCCGATGGCGTGCGGAGCGTGATCGTCGGTAAAGATAAACAGAATGTTCGGGCGGTCGGCGGCCAATGCGACGCTCGATAACCAAACGAAAAGAACCGCGGCGAGCGGCCAACGACGGAGACTGGAAACTATATTCATGTGAAAAATACTCTCGAATTTTGAGGTCTGGCAGCCTGCTTCTCAACACGCTGCTAATGTGTGTGTATGAAATAATATAACGAACCAATAAGAAATTACAGCAGCTTGCTGATCGGGACGCCGTCGTGGGCCACCTTGAACGGACGCCCCGACGGAGAATAAATCTCGGCGGCGATATCGATTCCCATTTTATGAGCGATCGTCGCGTTCAAATCGGACGGCACCTGTCCCTCTTCATCGACGGTCGCTCCCTCGGCATCGGTCTTGCCGATCACCTGGCCTCCTTTGATGCCAGCACCCGCCAGAGCACAGGAGAAGGAGGCGGGGTGATGATCGCGACCGGCGCGATCGCTGATTTTCGGCGTGCGTCCGAATTCAGTCGCCAGGACGATCAGTGTTTCGTCGAACAGGCCCTTGGCTTTCAAGTCCTTGATCAACGCCGAGAGAGTCTGGTCGAGTTGATGGACTCGTTGCGGGAGCTTGTCGTCATCGTAGATGTTATTGTGGTCGTCCCAGCCTCCGGAAACGACTTCCACGAATCGCACGTTATTCTCGATCAAACGTCGCGCGAGGAGTGTCCCCTGCCCGAATTTGTGCTCGCCGTACGCTTTGCGGATTTCTTCCGGCTCTTTCGAAATATCGAACGTATCCAAGTCCGAACTTTTCAACAGGGCGACGGTTTCCTTGTAGAAGTCGGTGTAGGCTCGGACTTCCTTATGATCGTATTTCTGCCGAAACTTGGCATCGAACGATTCGATCAAGTTCATGCGGGTGTTGAAGTCGCGGTCTTTGAGGTATTCGGGAGACTGGGCGTTTTGGAGTCCTTCGGCGGCATTCGCAATGGGCAGCGGGGAGAAGCGCGTTTCCATAAACCCGGCGGAAGGATGCTGCGAACCGCCGGAAATCACGACGCTATCGGGCAGTGTTTTATTCCGTTTGCCGAAATACGATTGCGCCCACGGTCCCATCGAAGGATGCCGAATCGAGGCGATCTCTTCGTAACTGGTTTTCATGAGGTAACGGCCGGGACGATGAGCGCCCGTGGCGGTATGCATCGAACGAATGAGGGCGATATTCCCCATTAACGCCGGCAGTTCTTTGAAGTGTTCGCCGATCTTGATTCCCGGCACGGCGGTACTGACTTCCTGAGTGGTTCCCGATCCCTGCGTCTTCGGTTTGACGTCGAAAGTATCGAGATGACTCATCGCCCCTTCCATGAATAGGTAGATGACGTTTTTCGCCGTCCCTCCACCCGGATACTTTTTACTGGGGCCTTTCTGATTGGCACCGAGCACCAGGCCTCCCAGGGCGGGGACCAGGGAAACTCCCAGAAACGATCTGGCGGCGTACGACATAAACGACCGTCGGGTCGGTTCATCAAATTGATCGAAGAGCTGTTTCATATCGGTGACTCATTGGAGGTAGCTGTGATGTCTGTGGAAAACTTTGTGCTTCGCAACGTTTATTGCACGAACAGGAATTCGCGTGTGTTGACGAGAGCCCAGATGACGTTGCCATAGCCGGCGTTTCCCGCACGCTTGATTTCCTGGCGTGCGAGTCTCAGTTCGTCGCTGTCCGGTTTGCGATTCAGAATGCTGAGGAAGATCACTTCGATCCGGTCGCTTTCGCTCCGTTCGCGAATCACGTTCTCATAAATTTCCGAACCGGCCTCGAGCATCATGTGCGTCGACGGGCCGTTGAGCATCGTCAGGATCTGAGGGATCGAACCGTCGGTCGAGGAGGCCCCGATCAACTCGCGGTCGCTTTGACCGAACTGTCGCAGAAAATGTTCGGGCGGTAACGGCGACGGAAGCTCGTACGCCCGCGCCAACAGCATCCGGATATACTTCCCGTTGTAGGTTTCTCTTTTGGGGATATAACTATACGGTTTCTGATCGTTAACACGCGCCTTGCCGCTGGCATACTTTTCATCGAATTCAATCGCCTTCTTCAAGACGTCAGCCGGTTGATCCTTTTGAAAGTTAACGTTGATAATCGCGTCGTATGCTTTGTCGCGGTCTTTGCTGTAAGCTTCCGGTTCCGGAAGCGCCAGGGTCAACAACGAATCCCACGCTTGTTCGGCGGTCATACGTCGCAGGATCGGTCCTGGGAAATGGTACTGGTCCGCGGGATCCCACTCTTTCGTGGAGGCCTGGCGTTGATACGTTTTGGTGTTCATGACGATCCGCAGGAACTCTTTCATATCAAAGCCGACGCGGATCATTTCCGATTCCAGAAACGCCATCAATTCGGGATTCTCGGGAACCGTGCCGTCCTGAATATCATCGACCGGTTCGATTAGTCCCACGCCCATTAACTGTTTCCACAATCGATTGGCGATCGTCTTCGCGAAACGAGGATTCTTGGGGGACGTCACCCAGCGGGCGAATACTTCGCGACGCGACTCTCCCTTTTTCACCGTCAATTCTTCACCGAACAGAGTCTTCGGCTGGATGACCGATTCCGGTTCGGCGTCGTCGTAAGCATAGGTTTTCGGTAGTTTGAGCTGCTTCCAGGCAACTTCTCCGACGTTGTACCGATTGGCGACGATCAGATTCTGAACCACCCCGAATCGCGCTTCCGCTCCCGCCATTTTGACTTTGTCGCTGTCTTTTTCGGTGGCGGAACGAAACTCGCGTTGCATCTTACCAAATGCTTTTCCTTCCTCACCGGTCGCTCGGGTCACCATTTGCCCGGTGAAGGCGGCAATCTGATAAAACTCTTTCTGAGTCCAACGGTCGAAAGGATGGTCGTGACATTGGGCACAGCCGATCCTTGTTCCGAGGAAAAGTTGGATCGTATTGTTCATATTGTCGAGCGGCATGCCGTCGTCGGTCAGATAGTAACCGACCGCCGGATTCTCCCAGACCTTTCCTTCCGCCGTCAATAACTCGCGAACGAACTGGTCGTACGGTTTATTTTCGCGGAGCGATTGTTTGATCCAGGTTTGATAGGGGATCAATCTCAGGCGGCCCTCGCGATCGACGGGACGCAACAGATCGGCCCAGAAATTGTACTGCTGCGCGACGTAACTTTCGCGACCGAGAAGAAAGTCGATCAATCGTTCCCGTTTCGTCGGACTGCTATTGTTCAGAAAGATCTTCGTTTCCCGCAAATTGGGAATCGAGCCGTTGGCATCGAGATACACGCGACGCATGAATTGCTCGTCGGTGGTCATCGGGTTCGGTTCGACGTTGAACTTTTTGTAGTTCTTCTCGACCAATGCATCGATTCTGGCGGCCGACTCACGGACCTGATCGAGGGTTTCGGAATCGACGCCCGCCGGCTTGTCCCGTTTCACCGGTTCCGCTTCGACGGGAAGTTTCGATGCGGGTTTCTTCTTTTTCTTTTGAGCGTGGACGTTCTCTGAAGGAATCAGGAATGTCACGGAAACGATCACGGTCAGAATCATTACCAGACGCGGGATCAATGAATCAAATCGATTCATCGGCTCATACTCCTCAACAGACCTGTGTGGATGGAAGCGTTACCGAAACGGTCTCCCGCCCGAGAAACTGTCGGCGGTTAGAGAGATGGGCAACACGTTCAGTTTAGAGACTCCCGTAACCATTGTCACTCAGAAATCGGGGAGACTCGCGTGAGCCAGATCACAACTTTTGCACAGTATCATCAGTTCCTGCGGAATCGACCTGTTTGTCAATTTGCCGGTTGAATCCTCGGGCCAACTCGGGATAGCGTGACAGAACATACTCCTTCCTCACACTCGCATCGAGACTGATTGATGTTTGATCCACGAAAACTTTGCACTTCGACTGTCCAAACTCTGCTTTTCCTTTCGTACACTCCTGTGTTGCTCCAGGCTCAGGAACTCCTCTGGCCCGACCCAATCGCCAATCATGTCGCGCCGGCGGAAACGCTGGGGCTGACACACGGCCCCATGCTCGGCCAACCGGCGTCGGACTCCATGACGGTCTGGATCCGGACGAAAGAACCGATGGATTTCACGATCCGTTACGCGACGGAAGTTCCTTTGAACTCCGAGTCGCCCGGAGTAGAAGGAGTGACGGTCGCTTCCGACGACAATACCGGCACCGTCACGCTCAAGAACCTCAAACCATCGACCACCTATTTCTATGCGGTCGAAATCGACGGTCGACTTGCTGACACGCGAATTGACTTCCACGATCCCTGGCCACGATTTCGGACGCTTCCCGATGCCACCGTCTACCGCGACACACCCCACAATCCCGACGGTCGCTTTAACATCTGTTTTTCGATCGGGTGTTGCGCGTCGCAGGATCCCGTCCGTTCGGGAGGACAATACGGATCGCCTCCCGCGTTCGACACGCTCTTCCAGCACCATCGCGACGACGTCCAGTTTCACATCATGAACGGCGACACGATTTACGAAGAAGAACGGGACGGAACCCTTGACGGATTGTGGAATAACTATCGTCTCTACTGGAAACGGGGACGATCCTGGGCACGACTGACGCGGACCGTCCCCACGATGTTTACTTACGACGACCACGAACTCGGCTGGGACATTCACGGCAGCGGTGCGGTGGGGCTCAAGGCGGGCAAACATCTGATTCGCGATTACGGTCTCAAAGCGTGGGGGGATTACGTCGGCTGGGCGAATCACCCCAATCCGCAGAATGCTCCGGTCTTCCTCGGAAAAACAGAATTCTCCGCTGGAAGCGATCTGCTGCGGGATCCCCAGGCCGACTTCTCTCCACTCAAGCTCTCTCAGATCAGTACGCTGCATATCGGCCCTTATCCGGGAGGCGCCTTGCGACAGAAAGCCCCCAAACCTCCGCAAAACGCGGGGGTTTACAAAGTGGTCGAGATCGTCGATTCCCACACGCTGAAAATTGAGCCGCCATTTCGGGCCGATGAAACGGCGGAATACTCGATCGGTACACACCATTATCGCGACTGGAAAATCGGGAACTGCCATTTCCTGATGGTCGATACGCGGGGCGAACGCTCGAAAACGAACCTGAAGAACGTCCACGATCCGGAGATCTACGCGCTGGGTGAAACTCAAAGGAAGTGGTTGATCGAAACGGCCCAAAACTCGGACGCGGAATTTCTGTTCCTGATCTCGCCCGATCCCTGGCTGATTTATCACTCCGCTTATCACGTCGCTCCCGAACGAGGAGCCGATCCGAAGGGGGACGGCATGGCGTCGTTTGTCCATGAACGCGAGCAGGTTTTGAAAGCGCTCGACCAGATCGACAAGCCGGTGATGCTCTTCTCGGGAGACGTGCATAACTCCATGTCGGTGCGCGTCACCGATAACATCTGGGAATTCATGGTGGGACCGATGGGATCGACGGCTCATCCGATCGGAACGGCGGGACGCATGCCGTTCGGCGGTCGTTGGAAGAGTCAGGGACGCCCCGTGAAGATTAAATGGGTGGCGGGGTTTCCCGATAACGTCCAATACGACCGCTTGCGGAGTACCTATTATTCGGTCGTCAGTGTGAACAATGTGATGAAGACGACGAAACCGGAAGGGAGCGGGTATCAGTTCGTCGCTTACGACACGCCGCAAGTGATCGTCAGCTTCTACAACGGCTACACCGGCAAGCTCGTCTACGCGGAAGCGGTCTCGCCGATCGACCTGACTCCCGCCCCGCAGGCCTCGAAGTAAATCAATGCCGGCGCGCGAAAAACCCGGCAGGAACAACCTGCCGGGCGGTATCGCCACCGGAACGAATTCCGATGCTGGATTCAGCTCGTGGTTTCTCAGAATTCCCATTCCACACCGAAGTTGAAGTAATTCACAAAGTACAAAGATCGGTCTTTCTTGAGGATCGGTTGGAGAGTCGGATCACCGGTCGGCGTCCCATATGCTTCATCAGAGATAGGGTTAATCAATTCGCCGGGAGGGATGGCACCGTTCCCCGACTGATAGACGATCTGATTGTTGGGACGTTGCAACTGACCGATTAACAGGAAGGTCCAACCCGCTTTGAAGTTCGCTTCGCGGAACAGGCCGTAGTTTCGCAGGATGGGAACATAGCCGAACGGTTTCGTGGTGGTATTGAAGGATTGCTGAAAGGTCGGTGTGACAAAGGCAGAGGCGTTCGTATCGATCGTTTCCAGCTCGGGATCGTAAAAGAAGTTAAAGTTTGTTAGAGGAGTCGGGTCAGATTGATTGAACAAATACGGCTGACCGATTCCCTTAGTCCACAAACGTGTCTTTTCGTTCGCTCCCATGACCCCGAATTTGGTTTCCCCGGTCAACTGGAAGGAATCACCGCCCGCGTTGTACCGCCAGCCGAGCTCCGGCCCGCCCAGGTTCGTTTCCGAGGAGCTGTCGATGTAGGCACGAATCGGATCTCTAATTGGGATAAAATCAGTTTCCACTCCTCCGTAGATGGCGGCGTCTTCGATCGTTCCTTCAACAGGATTGATGTCGAAGTCCCCACCGCTGTCGTGACCTTCCATGGTAAACTGTTCGTTGGTATTGATGTATCGAACGCCCATCGTGGGACGAACCGTAAAGGGACCGACCTGTCTCGAAGGCGTTTGGAGGAGCGTCACCTGAGCCCCATACAATTCCGATCGCTGCTGAATCTGCATGTAGAGATCGAACTTTTGAATCGTCCCCAGGATCGATCCGTCATTCAAGCCGATCCCAGGATTGGCGACGGTGATATTATCCACATCGACCACATCAAGTGCGGAGTCAATTTCCAGCCCCGATGGATAGGTCGGGTAGGTATCGATGTCATAAGGTATTTGATTCTGCTCCCAAAGGACACTGACGAAAGCATCCGCGCTTCGGTTGCCGAAGCGTTGGATCGGAAAACCGGTGGAAGTGCGTTCCCATTGCGGACCGATCCACAAGCCGGAGAATTCCAGGCCGATGCCGTCCTTGCGTTCGATGCCGAAGGTGCCTTGAAGACCGGTGCCGTGGCTCGAATCGAGCAAGCCGGTATCGAAACCGGGAAAAGCCCCCTCCCCCTTATTGTATTCGACGCCGACCCCGACAAACTCACCGCCAGTCGAACGTCCCAAGTCGTCGTTTTGAATCGCGAATTCTGCGATATCGAAGAACGGCGTGAAGACGTTGCTGGTGCCGATTTCCGCCGAACTCGGCCCTTTAAAGCGAGCGACGATTGCTTCCAGGCTGAAGTAGCTCTTCAGCTGCATGTCGTTGCTCGTTTCACGGAGCCATTGGCCGCGTTCGTTATACGTCGAAGTAAACGCGTGCTCGAACGGCGAGATGGCCGGATACGGATTGAATCCCGCCGGAATACTCGACGGATCAATCGGAGCGTGCGATTGGAAGGTCGCCGTTCCGGCGCCGGGAGTTTGAGCGTCGGCCTTCAAACTTCCAAGCAGGAAGGCTCCACACAAGAACAAAGTCAAACAGTGATGTGTCCGCATCGGATCATCCTTGACATCCAGTTTGTTGCGATACCACCGGATCACTCCCTCCCAAACCACGGAGGATGTGACGGCTCTGCTCTCAGTTATCGGTTCGGTCGTCTGGCAAACTGTAACGATTATGACAGAACTGCCATTTTTTCGGATTTCCTCAGTCGTGAGGGTTCTCACGAGCCGTTCCCTCACAACAATCAGGCCTCAAATCCGCGGATTTACCGACATTTGCGGCCCGGAAGAGGCTCAACGGCAGATTCGACCGGTCTCCGCATCGCCGAGGCGACTTGTCAAAATGGGTAATTCAGGTCGTCGCTCCGCGCGTCGAATCTGTGTCTTTCGCGTCTGACAACGATTCCGTTGTCTGATGGCTGAACCCCGAGGTTTTTGCAAGACCTCAACTTCTCAAGTTCTCATCTTCGAACGAAACCCGAGAGTTTTGGCCACTTTTGGGGCTCAGGATCGGCAAAGCGAAATTCGTCGCTGTTTTAGATAGCAGGTAGAGTCTACGTTTTCAGTGAGTTTGGTCACCACAGTCGTTTGTCCGTGGTTCGTTGTCCGTAGTAGTCAGTTGTCGCGCACACAGCAAACCGCAACTGACCACTGACCAATCACCACTAACAAAAAAATCAAATTATCAAAGATCGAACTCTCTACCTAACGCCGGTTTGTTGTCAGACATTGACAAACAGCCGGGTAGCCCCGTTTGATCGTCAACCGGGTGGCGTCAGCACAAGAGGCCAAGCACCGTTCCGAAATCATAAATCCCCAATGGAAGGACCGCGGATGACGCGGATATCGCTGATAGTTGATAAGACTTCACCCTCCACCAGAATGGGGGAGGGTCGGGAACGAGCGCAGCGAGTGACCGGGGAGGGGGAGAGATTGATTGAAACCCTCCCCGCAGGTTCGTTCCTCACCTTCGACCCTCCCAAAGGGAGGGTGAAGTCTGATTTCAGGGACCGAATGCGGATCACCGTGACAACCAATCCCGAACGCTAACTCTGGTACG
>JABURQ010000160.1 GCA_014762625.1 Planctomycetaceae bacterium
ATATGTCTTCGACGAAATCAGCCGGAACGCGCTAGCGTCCGGTTATCGTCGCTTCTCAAAAACGTGATCTTTGACAAGTTGAATATTTGTTAGTCGTCATTGGTTCGTGGTCAGTTGTTAAAAAACAACTGTCAACGGACTACTGACAACGAACCAATCCCAAACAGTGTGCAATAACAAATCCTGCGCAAGATGTGAAAAATCGGGTCAAAATCGATCGTTTTCCACTCGCGTTTTGAACTTTGCAACTTGAGGTCTTGCAAAAAGCCAAAGTTCTAAAACCTCGGGAGTTTTCAACGAAACAGCGGAGTCGCTGGTAAACAGTGAAAGCAAAAGAGAAAGGAGATTGACTCAAGCTGAAGCTGATTCGAGTCGCCGGAATTGTCTCCAGAAGGGAACCGGGGCAGCCGGGGTGGTGTGAGCGATCGTTTCCAACAGCGGTGAACTTGATGTTCGAGTTGCAGTCGGCGAGACGCAAGGAGCAGGTGAGTGAACGTTTTTCACCTCTTTCGATTCCCGCAACCGATTCTCGGAAAAAGCTCGCAACCGGTCGCCGCTGTCGGTATCACAGAACAGAAGAGTCAATGACGACAGACGGTGAGCGCGGGCCGATCTCTTCCCAAGGAATATGAAACTGATGACGTTAAGCAGGCGACATTTTCTCAATACGCTCGGCGGTGCTGTGGCTGCCGCTCCTTTTCTTCACACCGGTTCTCTCAACGCGGCCGTCGCACCGGGAGAGCCCAAACGGATTGCCGTCGTCACGACCGTCTGGCGGGAATTCTCGCACTCCTGGCACATGGCGGAGCGGTTCCTGCACGGTTACCCGTTCCGTGGAGCCTGGCACACGCCGAACATCGAAGTGGTCTCGGCTTACGTCGATCAAGTCGGCGACGACGATCTCAGTCGCGACCGGGCCGAACGGTACGGATTCAAAATTTTCCCGACGATCGCGGAAGCGATCCGGAACGGCCAGGAGAAACTGGCTGTGGACGGTGTTCTGGTGATCGGTGAGCACGGGGATTATCCCGTCAACGAATACGGTCAGAAGCAATATCCCCGCTTCGAATTTTTCCAGGAGATCGAGAAGGTCTTCCGAGCGGACGGTCGAGCGGTGCCGGTCTTTAATGACAAACATCTCTCCTGGAACTTTGAGTGGGCGGACAAAATGGTTTCCGCGTCGCGCGAGTTGGGATTCGCGTTTCAGGCCGGTTCCTCACTGCCGGTGACCTGGCGGATGCCCTCCGTCGATTTGCCGTTCGGGGCCGAGATCGAAGAGATGATGGGGATCGCGTTCGGTCCTACGGATATCTACGACTTCCACGCGCTCGAAATGATGCAGTCGATGGCCGAGCGCCGTCGAGGCGGAGAGACGGGAGTCGCCGCCGTGCAGGCTTTGAAAGGGGACGCCGTCTGGGACGCAATGAAGAAAGGCTCCTGGCAGACGGGAGGCTGGGATCCCAGATTATGGGAGGCCTGTTTATCGCGCAGCCAGACATTAAGACCGCCGGAGACGTTCAGTCATAAGTTTCCCACCGAGGAACAGGTCCGACAGTGGGTCGAGGAACCGATCGCGTATCGCATCGAATACCGAGACGGCATGCAGGCGACGATGTTGCTGATGAATGGGCTGGTGAAGGACTTTACCTGGGCTGGACGGTTGAAAGGACGCGACGAACCACTCTCGACGTTGTTTTACCTCCCTCCGACTCCGAACGTCGTCTACTCCGCCGGACTGATGCACCATGCGGAAACGATGTTCCTGACCGGGAAAGCCGTCTATCCGGTCGAGCGGACGTTACTGACCAGCGGACTGGTGCAGTCCTGCTTGCAGTCGCTGTCGGACGATCAGAAACGGCGGGCGACGCCGCATTTGGAGGTCTCCTACCAGGTTCCCCGCGAATCATTTTTCCTGCGGAAATGAGCGGGGACAGAGACCCCTCAAGACGCTCGTTTCGTGACTTCTAACCCGAGGTGAATTATCCGATGTCGGAGACCTCTGCCAACCATTGGACCTTCCTGCATGTGAACGACAGCCACATGGGAACCCCTCGTTCCTATCGTTTTCGTCCCGCCGTCAATCAGCGATGGGCCGCCATCAAGCAGCAGATGTCGGAAGTCGATGCCGATCTGTTACTACACGGAGGCGATCTGACGCGGGATGGCGACACTCATGAATTTGAATACCGCCAGGCGGCGGAAGACTTGCAGACGTTGCCGTTTCCGGTGTTCATTATTCCGGGGAACATGGACGTCGGGAATAAGCATACCGACCGCAACGGCACGAAGCTCCG
Organism: Planctomycetaceae bacterium; assembly: GCA_014762625.1. Taxonomy (GTDB): domain Bacteria; phylum Planctomycetota; class Planctomycetia; order Planctomycetales; family Planctomycetaceae; genus JABURQ01. The sequence continues at coordinate 2,295 of JABURQ010000160.1, forward strand.
GTGGAAGGGGCTGGAGTGGAACGATCCGGACTGGAACATGACGGAACGTCGCCTCGATTTATTCTCCTCTTATTTCGGCCCTATTCATTGGACGTTCATGCATCGTGACGTCCGCTTTACCGGTTTCTACGCAGCCGTCGCGGGGACAAAATTTCCTCACGAGGAACGATTCTGGAGCCTGTTGGAGCGTCTTCCCGATCTCCCACCCGCCAGACATCACGTCGCCGTGATGCATTACTGGCCGTTCATGGAAGTACTGAACGAACCGGATTGGGACATCACGAAAGGAGAGGAATACGACAACTGGTATTTCTCGATCAATCCACCCCATCGACAACGACTGTGGGAACTGTTGAAAGCGGCGAACGTCGAGATCCTGTTTTGCGGCCACGTTCACACCGGGCGTCCCGTGCAGATTGTAGACGGCATTCGCATCTATCGAACGCAGGCCGCGGGAAACACCGATCAGTTGGCGGAACGTTGGCCTGATGCCGATACGCGATTCGGGTTTCAGCGCTGCGATGTGACGCCCGAGGGAATTGAAGTCACGTTCGTACCGGGTCGCGATCAATGCGATGAGTTTGGCACCTTCGGTCCTTTGGGACATCCGACCGTCGATCAACGGGATTATTCCGTCGCCCGCGAACAACCTCCTTTGACTCCGGATGCGCTATGAACCAATCATCCCATTCAACCCCCTCGCGCATTCGCTATCTGATCGTGTTTCTAACGACGCTGATGGCGGTCCTCCTCTATCTGGACCGCTACAGCATTACGTTGCTCGAACGATACGTCACCGCCGACCTGGGATTAACCGACGAGCAAAGCGCGATCTATCTGTCGATGTTTTTCTACTCGTACGCTTTGGCGCAAGTGCCGTCCGGTTGGCTGACCGACTGGTTCGGAGCCCGATTGACATTAACGCTCTATATTCTGGGATGGTCGTTTTTCACCGCCGCGATGGGACTGGTGCATGGTTTCTTTTTCCTGATCGTGATTCGCGTCCTGTTCGGCATCACTCAAGCGGGGGCGTATCCGACCGCCGCCAATATTCTCAGTCGCTGGATGCCGATCTCCACGCGCGGGACCGCGAGCGGGATCGTTTCGTTTGGCGGTCGCATTGGCGGAGCCATCGTTCCGGTACTCACCGGCGTGCTGATGGTCACGTTAATTCCCATCGAAACGTCTTCGCAGTTTCGTGCTGATGAAATTCGCGATGTGAAACTTTTCGCGGCACAGGCTTCCAACCGTGAAGAAGCCAACCAGACCAATGCTGCAATGCAGAGTGCACGGGAAGAGGTTCGGCAGCAATTGAGCCCCGAGTTGCGAGCTTCCCTGACGGAGAGTCCTTCCGGTGAACTGACACCCGAATTGGGGGAAGAATTGAACCGTCTTCTAACCGAGGACGATCTGATTCCGCGGGAAGTCGCCGCGGGATTACAGTTACCCGACGAAGCGAAAACGCTTCTGGAGCAAGCGAACCGGACGACAGAGGAGACCGAACGCCTGAATCGACTGCTGCTGGAAGCGGCGTTTGCAGGATCGTTCAAGGAAATCTACGGTCGTAGCTGGCGGACGATAGTATTGCTGTACGGCCTGTTGGGGATCCTCGTGGGGACTCCTTTCTGGTTCTTCTTTCGAAATCGTCCGGAAGAACATCCTCGCTGTAATGAGGCGGAAGTAGCGTTGATTCGCGGTCCGTTCCAGGAAATACGACAAGAGGAGAATAAGTCTCCCACGTCTTCGGAGCGGATGCCTCCGATTCCCTGGAAGCGGATCTTTCTGAACTTCAGCGTCTGGTGCAGTTGTCTGGTGCAGATCGGAACGAATATCGGCTGGACGTTCATCGTCACCTGGCTTCCCCGATATCTCTCGGAAGTGCATCAAGTCCCGTTGACCGAACGGGCGTTGATGACGTCCCTCCCGATGATCTTCGGAATCGTAGGGAACTTTCTGGGAGGCTGGTTGACCGATGCAATGACCGTCCGCTTCGGCGCGCGGTGGGGACGTTCGATTCCGATTGCCGTCACACGTATCGGCGCGGCGTTGATGTTTTTGTTCTGTCTGTTTGTGGATTCTCCCTGGGGGGTGACTATTTTACTCTGTTTCATGGCGTTCTTCGTCGACCTGGGGATCGCCTCCGTCTGGGCGTTTTATCAGGACATCGGAGGTCGCTACGTGGCGACGATCCTCGGCTGGGGGAATATGTGGGGGAATCTGGCGGCCGGTGTCTCGCCGATGCTGCTTAACTTCACCACCAAACATTTCAGTTGGAACATCACCTTCTTGACGTGCAGCGGATGTTTTGTGCTCGCCGGTGTGATCGCGATGGGCATCAACGCGACGCGAAAGATTGACGATGTGAATGCGTAACCTATTCGATCATAAGACGCCGTATTTCTCATACGCGTCGGCGGCTTTCATCCCTTCTTTGATCGCGTCGCGCGTAATGTTCTCCGCATGCACTTTTTCCCAGGCGAGCTTGAGCACTTGTTCTTCCACCTGTTGAGGAACGACGACAATGCCGTCTCGGTCGGCAACAACGAGGTCACCGGGGGTAAACGTGACACCATCAATCTCGACGGGCACATCGAGATCGATGACGCGTTGTCGGTGTTGGCTGTCGTAGAGACAGGTTCCGCTTGCCAGCACCGGGAAATTCATCGCTTCGATTTTATCGACATCGCGGACCGCTCCATGCACGATGGCTCCGACGCACCCCTGATTTCGGGCGGCGGTGGTCAATAATTCTCCCCAGATCCCGGACCGCATCGATCCACCCGCAGCGGCGATCAGAATCTCTCCCGGCTGACAGCTATCGACGGCTTTTAGTTCGAGCTCATAAGGGGTCGGGTCCTCGTGATACATGTCCGACCACAGCGTCGTTTTACAACGACCTGCCAAGCGACGCGGCGATGTCTGAAAGGGGAGCATCACACGGGGAGACTGATGCCGATAGCCGATGGAATCCAGTGCGTCGCAAAGAACCGCGGCATATAGATGTTCTTCGATCAGTTCGAGGGTCATCGGATTCGGAATTTCAGGAGCCATGTCTGTACCTGTTAGAAAGCCGGTAATGTTGCAGGGAACGTCCGAGATGATATCGAAATCGAATTCGCGGCACCAGAAGCGAAGCCTATGGATGTTCTCGTCTGTTCGCCATTGGTAGCCAAAATGGAATTTGAAGGCAGGCTCTTACTTCTGGTTCGCTTCGGACCTTAAAAAGATCAACCAGTAAACCCCCGCCACCAGCAGCGTTCCGCCGATGATATTGCCGATGGTCACCGGGATCAGATTCTGAATCGCCGCAGTCGCTCCGAGGTGATGGAGCGAGAGATGATTCTGAGCCGCGATCTGAGAGAGCCCTGCGTCCGATTTCAGCAACAAACCCAAGGGGAGGAAGAACATATTGGCGACACTGTGTTCGAAGCCGACGGCGACGAATGCGGCAATCGGCCAGATGATGGCCAGGATTTTATCGGTTGTTGAACGCCCCGACAGACAGAGCCAGACTGCCAGACAGACCAGCGCGTTGCAGAGAATTCCTCGAAAAACGCATTCCACAAATCCAATCTGGCACTTCGCAGCAGCAATACCAACAGCCGTAAGTCCGACCGCGGAACCGTTGGCTTTCCAGGTACCGGCGAGAAAAACAAACCACGCAGTCAGTCCCGCGCCGATAAAATTTCCCACATAGACCAAAGTCCAATTGCGTAAGATTTCCCGAGTCGTCACGCTCTTCGAGGCCCAGGCCATTGCGACGAGATTATTGCCGGTAAAAAGCTCCGCTCCCGCCACCACGACCAGAATCAGGCCGAGTGAGAACACCGTCCCCACCAGAACTTTCGTCGGTCCAAATCCAAGTTCGGATCCCGTTCCGGCAACAATCGCAAAGTAGCCACCGAGGCCGATAAAGGCGCCTGCCAGAATCGCCAGCAAGAGAGTGTTGAGGAGAGGAAGCCTGGCTTTCGCAACTCCAACTTTTTCTACCTTGTGAGCAATTTCGGCGGGTGCAAACGCATCGAAAGAGATTGATCGGTCGTCTGAAGGCATGCTGAATTCTCCTGAGCGCCAATGGCCTGCATCTTCTGGATTGAGTAAAAAGAACGCGGCGGAAAAGTATCGTCGTCATCCACTTTTCAAAAGCCGTTCTCCGAAAATTACATGAGACTTCGTCAGCTTGCAGGAATTCTCAAAATGATCATCGACAAAGCCAAATTCAAGTCTCATCATAAAATTAGAAGGTGTTGTATTGTGAGAAAAATTCATCCTGAAGAAGGACATCATGGACCAGACATTTGAATATATTCGTTTTTTTGAAGAGCTGTCGATTCACGATGTCGGACTGGTCGGCGGCAAAAATGCCTCGTTGGGCGAAATGTATCGCGAACTATCGTCGCAGGGAGTCGCTGTCCCGAATGGCTTTGCGGTCACCGCGAAAGCCTATCGAATATTTCTTAAAAAGACCGGTCTCGATCAAACGATCGTCGACATCATGAAAGGGCTCGATACTGACGACGTTGAGAATTTGCGTTCCCGAGGTCATGACATTCGGCAAGCGATTCTCTCTCAAAATTTGCCCGAGGAGATTCAAACCGAAATCCAGAAGGCGTATCAGGTGCTCTCGGAAGAGGGAGACAAACTATTGGATGTGGCGGTCCGGAGTTCGGCGACCGCCGAGGATCTCCCCGATGCGAGTTTTGCCGGACAGCAGGAAACCTACCTGAATGTGGTGGGAAACACCGAGCTGTTGGACACCTGCCGTCGTTGTTTCGCGTCTCTCTTTACGGATCGGGCGATTTCTTACCGCGAGCACAAAGGGTTCGACCATTTCGATGTGGCACTCTCCATCGGGGTCCAGCGTATGGTGCGCTCCGATTTGGCTTGTTCAGGGGTCATGTTCTCGATTGACACCGAAACCGGCTTCCAGGACGCGGTTCTCATCTCGGCGGCTTACGGTCTGGGAGAAAACGTGGTTCAGGGGACAGTCAACCCGGATGAATATTATGTCTTCAAGCCGACGTTAAAAACCGGGTCTCGACCGATTTTGCAGAAACGAGTCGGCAGCAAAGAGATTCGCATGATTTACGACGAAGGAGGAGGCCGGCTGACTCGAAATGTCTCCGTCCCGGAAGATGAAAGAAAACGTGTTTGTCTCGAAGACGATGAAATTCTCCAACTCGCGCGTTGGGCCGTCATCGTGGAAGAACATTATTCCAAGGTACGCGACCACTTCACGCCCATGGATCTCGAATGGGCCAAAGATGGAAAAACGGGGCAATTATTCATCGTCCAGGCGCGACCGGAGACGGTCCAAGCGAACAAGTCACACGACACACTCCGCATCTACTCGCTGTCAGAAAAAAGTGACGTTCTGGTAACAGGGCGGAGCGTCGGAGAAATGATCGGCCAGGGACCGGTGCGGGTGATTGAGAACGCCAAACACCTGGAGCAATTTCAACCGGGAGAAGTTCTCGTCACCGACAGTACCTCGCCGGACTGGGAACCGACCATGAAGAAGGCGGCCGCTATCGTGACCAATCGCGGCGGTCGAACCTGTCATGCGGCAATCGTCAGTCGCGAGTTGGGACTCCCGGCGATTGTAGGAACGGAGAACGGAACCGAGATTCTGAAAGACGGTCAGCCCGTGACGGTCTCCTGCGCGGATGGTGAAACCGGATACGTTTATGAAGGAAAGCTTCCTTTCGACGTCGAAGAAATCTCGCTCAGCGATCGGACCGAGACGCGAACCAAAATTATGATGAACGTCGGGAATCCCGAAGAAGCGTTTCGTCTGTCGATGATTCCAAATCAGGGAGTCGGTCTGGCTCGCCTCGAATTTATCATTTCCTCGTTTATCGGAATCCATCCGCTCGCTTTACTGAATTACGACAGCTTGAAGCCGTCACTCCGCCGAGAGATCGATTCTCTGACGGCTGGTTACGACGACAAGCCTCAGTTTTTTGTCGATCGTCTCGCGGAAGGAGTAGCGATGATTGCCGCGGCGTTCTATCCGCATGACGTCATCGTGCGAATGAGTGATTTTAAGACGAACGAATACGCCAACCTTCTGGGAGGAGAAGCGTATGAGCCGACCGAAGAAAATCCGATGCTCGGTTTCCGTGGAGCCTACCGTTATTATCACGAACGTTATCGGGATGGTTTCGCTCTCGAATGTCGCGCGATGAAAAAAGTGCGCGATGAGATGGGGCTCACGAACATGAAACTCATGATTCCTTTCTGCCGAACGGTACAGGAAGGGGAACGAGTGATCGCCGAGCTGCAGAAACACGGTCTCCGCCAGGGAGAAAACGATCTGGAAGTTTATGTGATGTGTGAGATACCGAGTAATGTGGTTCTCGCTTCCGAATTTGCCAAAATCTTCGACGGGTTTTCGATCGGTTCCAACGATCTGACTCAATTACTGCTCGGCGTGGATCGCGATTCAGAAATTGTGGCCCCTTTGTTCGACGAACGTAATCCCGCAGTCACCACCATGATCGAACAAGTCATCGAAACCGTTCATCAGGCCGGACGGAAGATCGGAATTTGCGGTCAAGCTCCCAGCGATTATCCTGAATTTGCAAAACTTCTCGTGAAACATGGGATCGACAGTATTTCGCTGAATCCCGATGCCGTTCTGAAAACAACGCTTCTCATTCAGGAAATGGAAGCGTCCAATGAAGTTAAACAGTGATCCTCCAACAGACACCACAACCAAGTGGAAGGAAAACAGACATGGTCGAATCCACCCGCATTCCTCGAGCTGAAGACTTTATGACACGCGAGGTCCGCACGGTTTCTCCCGATCAAACGCTGGCGGATGTTGCCAACGAATTAATCTCTCACAAACTCTCCAACTTGCCGGTTGTCAATGAAGATTCCGCCGGTCGAAAAATGCTGTTGGGGATTGTGACGGAAAAAGACTGTCTGGAACATCTCTCGAACGAACTCTTCCACGGTCGGATCGAACAGGCTCGCTGTGCGAAACATATTATGACCGCCCATCCCGTCTGCGTTTCTCCCGAGACCGAGCTGTTCGCGTTGGCGTCGATTTTTGTCAGTCACGGCTATCGTCATCTCCCCGTTGTCGATGAGGAGACGCTGCTGGGAATCGTCAGCCGACGCGATGTTTTGCGAGCGATCGACGCATACTATAGAGAATGGGTCATTCAACAGAACATGGAACACTTTCCCCCCGACTATTCAGAGATCATCAACCTCCGTTATTTTCCCAAATCACTCTAGCAGCCCGATTCTAAACACTGACCTGGATACCATGACTCGATTCCCCGCAGCCCCCATCGCGCAGGACGCCGACGTGCTCGCGCTGCGCGAACAGTACGGCGAGACTCCGTCGGCGATCATTGAGGTTCTCAAGGCCCTCAAGAACAAAGAGGAAGGCCTCTCCCCCAGAATCATTTGCCAGGTCGCGTACGCCTACAAAGTTCCCGAGCATCAGGTGAGTGGGATGGCTTCGTTTTATTCCCTGCTGTCCACGGGGGGAACTGAGGACCAGACACTTCGCCTCTGTGACGGAGTGGTCTGTGAAATGGCGGGGGCTGAAGAGGTCCGTCAACATTGCCGGCACCTGGCTCAGGAGACCGAATGGGAAATTGTCCCCCACAGTTGCCTCGGTTTGTGCGATGTGGCTCCCGCAGCATTACACGGGGATCGGCAACTCGGAAAATTGTCGACAAATTCTTCTTCTCTGGAAGAACTACTCGCCGGGACTCAAACGCGACCGACCGCTTTGCCGACCGCACGTTCCGGAGAAACCCGGTTTTTACTTCGTCGTCCTACTTCTCATCCCGAGAGTGATGGACAGCCACCTGACCCAGACTTTCTGGACAACATGATGCAACGGGGACCGCAGGCGGTTCTTGATCTGCTGGAGCAGGCGGAGATTCGCGGCTTGGGAGGAGCCGGCTATCCGACGTCTCTCAAGTGGAGTCAGGTGGCAGGACTGGAGAGCGAGCAGAAGTATGTCGTCTGTAATGCGGATGAATCGGAGCCGCTGTCGGTCAAGGATCGAACCTTGATCGATTCCGATCCTTTCCGCTTACTCGAAGGAATGCTGATCGCCGGTTGGACGGTCGGAGCGACCCAGGGCATCATTTATATCCGAGGCGAGTACGAACCGCAGGCCCGTCGTCTGGAATCCACGATCCGGGCGATGCGATCGGAAGGACGACTGAATAGGAAAGTTGGCGACACCGAGTTTTCGTTCGAGATCGAACTTCATCGCGGAGCGGGAGCCTACATCTGCGGCGAAGAGACGGCTCTGTTGGAGTCACTGGAAGGGCGACGAGGCGAACCGAGACCTCGCCCTCCTTATCCCGTTTCTCAGGGGCTGCATCAGTTGCCTACGCTGGTCAATAACGTCGAGACGCTCTGTACGGTGGCCGCTCTGTGCCAATACGGACTCGAAGAATATCAGAAAATTCAGACTGAGGCTTTATTTGGCACGAAAATCTACGCCGTCTTCGGAGCGGTCAACAATCCCGGCGTATTCGAAGCTCCCCGCGGTTTAACTCTGGGGGAACTGATCGACGAATTTGGGGGAGGACTGCAACCGGAGAGTGAGTTTTCGTTCGCGCTGGTGGGGGGAGCCGCCGGCCAGTTTGTCAACGCCGAGCAGTGGAAACATCGATTGGATTTTTCCCATTCAGAAGGAACCATTCCTCTGGGAACGGGCGGCATTCTGGTCGCGGATACAAGCCGTTCCGTTCCAGCGACGTTACGCGATTTGCTGCGATTTTTCGAGCGAGAGTCGTGTGGACAGTGTGTCCCGTGCCGAGTCGGGACGCATGAAATTCGCCTGATTCTGGATCGACTTTTATCGGGTGACGGGACGAAGTCCGACCTGCGTCGGCTCGAAGAATACGGTGACTCCTTGTCTCTCTCCTTGTGCGGACTCGGAACTTCCGTCCCCTCGCCGTTACAATCGGCGCTGGAGCGTTTCCGTCCTCAATTTGAATCCTTGCTTTAATTAACCTTATTTCCCTGGGAATCGTTCATCCACATGACCATTACCTCGTTGACGATCAATCAGATTGAAGTTTCCGTTCAACCAGGTCAGACCATTCTGGAAGCGGCTGAAGCGACAGGTGTGGAAATCCCCACCCTTTGCCACCATCGCGATCTGACTCCGGTCGGAGCTTGTCGGCTCTGTTTGGTTGAGGTCTCGGGGCGGAATACTCCCGTGGCGGCTTGTACGGAACCGGTAACTGACAACATGAAGGTCTGCACGGAATCCGAGTCGTTGACGCGACATCGGCGGCTCCTGTTGGAGATGATGCTCTCGGAAGGGACATTCTCTGAGACGTTGGAAACGGGACAGCCGGAGACGGAATTGGCCCGGTGGGTCAGGCATTATCAGGCGACTCCTCCTACCTCGGCAGAGACTCCTCTTCGGTTTCCCGTGGACTCCGACCCAAATCCTTTCATTCGCGTGAATATGAATGAGTGCATTCGCTGCACTCGATGTGTCCGAGCGTGCGATGAAATTCAGGGACGCTTTGTGTGGGGAGTGGCGGAGCGAGGTCACGAAACCCATATCATCGCGGGGGACGACACCGATTTGCTCGACGCCCGTTGCGAATCGTGCGGAGCGTGTGTGGATTATTGTCCGACGAACGCGTTAACGAATCGCATGTCACCTCCCGACCTAGCCGTCGATCGCTCCGTTCAGACGACGTGTGCTTATTGCGGGGTCGGTTGCCAACTGAACCTGGATGTCTCGCAGGAAAAAATCGTGGGAGTCAGTTCCGTCGATTCAGAAGTAAGCGTCAACGACCGGGCTCTCTGTGTCAAAGGACGCTATGGATTTGATTTCATTCATCACGCTGATCGATTGACCTCGCCGCGCGTACGTCGAGAACTGCTCGAAGACCGACAGCGGCCCGCAGAAACTCCCCGCGGAGAATGGGTGGATGTCGATTGGGAGACGGCTCTGCGGATTGTCGTGCAGAAAATGAACGCTATTCGCACGGAATCGGGCTCGGACGCGCTCGGTTTTTTCTCTTCGGCTAAATGTTCGAACGAGGAAAATTATCTCGTTCAGAAACTGGCCCGACAGGTTTTCGGAACCCATAACGTCGATCACTGCGCGCGGCTCTGCCACTCCTCCACAGTAGCCGGTCTGGCGGCAGCCTTCGGCTCGGGGGCCATGAGCAATTCGATGGACGATATCGCGCACAGCGCGGAAGCATTGTTCGTCATCGGATCCAACACCACGGAACAGCATCCGGTCTTCGGGACCATGCTCAGGCAGGCCGTGCATCAGCGAAATGTTCCGCTCATTGTGGCCGATCCCCGACGGATCGATCTGACGGAATTCGCCACCCTTCACCTGCGACAGAAACCGGGAACGGATGTCGCACTCATTAACGGGCTGATGTACTTGATTCTGGAGCAATCCGCGGAAGAGAATTCCTTCATTGAGAATCGCTGCGAAAATTATGAGGCGTTTCGCGAAACCGTACGGCAATATCCTCCCGAACGGGTTTCCGAAATCACCGGCATCCCCGAGGCTGATTTGAGAGCTGCCGCCGGGATTCTCTCTCAATGCAAGCCGGCGGCCGTCATCTGGGCGATGGGGATCACGCAGCATACGACGGGCGTGATGAATGTGATGAGCCTGGCCAATCTCCAAATGCTCTTGGGCAATATGGGAGTTCCCGGCGGGGGAGTCAATCCGCTGCGGGGGCAAAACAATGTGCAAGGCGCTTGTGATCTGGGGGCGCTGCCGAACGTCTTTCCCGGCTATCAACAGGTCGCCGACGCGACGATGAGGGAAAAGTTCCAGAAAGCCTGGCAACTGAGTGCTGCGAGCGCTCCGTTATTCGGTGAAATACCGGGATTGACCGTGACCGAAATTGTGGACGGACTCGGAACTAAAAAGCTACGCGGGCTCTATATCCTGGGCGAAAATCCGGTAATGTCCGATCCGAATGTCAATCATGTGCGCGATTGTTTGACGACGGCGGAATTCCTGGTGTTGCAGGAAATCTTTCCTTCCGAAACGTCACACTACGCGGACGTCCTGTTACCGGGGACCACCTTCGCCGAACGAACCGGTACGTTTACGAATACCGACCGGCGCATCCAACTCTTCCATCAAGCCATTGCTCCCCTTCCGGGAACCCGGCCCGACTGGGAAATTATTCAGGAGATCGCGCGGCTTGCTCTGAAATCACAGCAACGGAATCCGGAAGGACCGTATGCCGATTGGCGGTATAAGTCTCCAGACGACATTATGGCTGAGATTGCCGCGCTAACGCCTCAATACGCGGGCGTGAATTACGAGCGTTTGAAGGCGGGAGAACGGCTGCAATGGCCTGTCAAAAATGAAGACCATCCGGGAACGCCGATCCTGCATGTGGGGGAATTCACACGCGGGAAAGGCCGGTTCCATGCACTCGATCATTTACCGCCTCAAGAACACCCCGATGAGGAATACCCGTTCGTTATGACGACTGGGCGAGTGATTTATCATTGGCACGGCGGAGAGATGACACGTCGCTCTGCCGGGCTCGCTGCGGTTTGCGATGCGCCGCTCGTTGAGATCAGCCCGGAGGATGCACAGCGTCTGGGAATCGGGAATGGTGATTCGATTCGGATTCGGTCCCGTCGCGGACTTCTGGAAGCAAACGCGGCCGTCACCGAACGTGTCAGTCCGGGACTGCTGTTCGGTAATTTTCACTTCCCAGGGACTCATAATGTGAATAACCTCACCATCGATGCGCTTGACCCGACCGCCAAAATACCGGAATACAAGGTCTGCGCCGTCAGAATCGAGTGACACTAATAAACAGGCTCCAGAGAGCAATCAATTTCGCTTGTCCCTTTGTCGTGACGCTTCAATTGATTCACTCCCGCGTCGTCTGATGTTTCTCGCAATGGCCTTCTCAAGTTCGACCATCAACATCAATATCAGCGATGCACCCAGCACACGTAACCACATCCAACCGTCAAGCGGAGCAACGTGGAACAGCGAATTCATGACGGGCCAATAGGTGAAGACCATCTGAAAGAGAACGACTGCGGCAACTCCCCACCAGACGATGCGATTTCCCAGAATCCCGCGGCGATTGAGAACCGAATCGCTCAAATGTCGACTATTAAATACATAGGCCACCTCAAAGAAAACAATCGCGTTGACGGCTACCGAACGAGCGACCTCCAGACTGTAACCGAGTTCCAGTTCGTAAAAAAAGAGTCCGAAGGTTCCCAGTGCAATCAATATCGACACGTAAATAATTCGCCATACCAAACCGCGGTCGATTAACGGTGATTCCGGATCTCGGGGAGGACGTAACATCACGTCCGGCTCCACGGGATCAAACGCCAGCGTGATGGCTAATGCGACCGTCGTCACCAGATTGATCCAGAGAATGTGGAGCGGCAAAATGGGAAGGAGTACTCCCAGCAAGAGAGCGGCCACAAGGGTCAAGCATTCGCCACCGTTGGTGGGAAGAATGAATAGAATCGTCTTTTTCAGGTTATTGAAAACCGTACGGCCCTCTTCAACAGCCCGCTCGATACTCGCAAAATTGTCATCCTGTAAAACCATTTCGGCGGCTTCTTTCGACACGTCGGTCCCCGTGATGCCCATCGCCACTCCGATGTCGGCTTGTTTTAATGCGGGAGCGTCGTTCACACCATCACCGGTCATCGCTACGACATGTCCTTGCCGCTGCAAAGATTCTACGATCCTCAGTTTTTGAGACGGGGCAACTCGGGCAAACACGTCGGCTTCGTCGATCGCCCGATCGAGGTCCGCTTCTTCGAGTTTTTCCAACTCGACTCCGGTCAGCGCCGAATCAGCGGATCGAATGCCAATTTGCCGTGCAATCGTTCGAGCGGTCGCGATGTGGTCGCCCGTAATCATGATGACTCGAATGCCGGCCGCGTGACACTTCTCAACCGCTTCGATCGCTTCTTTCCGAGGGGGATCCGTCATACCGACCAAGCCCAGAAGAGCGAAATCGTGTTCTGTATCCTCGAGTTCGAGTAAAGTATTGTGCGGATCCCTCTGCTTCGCCGCGATCGCCAGCACACGCAAACCTTCGGATGCCATCTTCTCGGCCGTTGTACGCCATTCCGTGGCGTCGAGCGGATCATTCGACGGATAGGCGTGAGAACATCGCGAAAGAACTGCTTCCGGCGAACCTTTAAGGTAAATCTGCGCGTGGCCCGAATGATCGTGGTGTAAAGTTGCCATGTATTGTAACTCGGACTCGAACGGAATGGCATCTGTTCGCGGCCACCTGGCAACAACGTCGTCAGGTGTCAGATCCAGTTTACCTGCCAGGACCAGTAACGCTCCTTCCGTGGGATCCCCCTCGATTCGCCACTGACCGTCTTGATGACGTAGGAGTGCATCGTTACACAGGGCTCCGGCCTTCACTAATTCTTCCAGGACAGGTGAATCGTCGAGTGTGATCCCCTTCTCGTGCTGATCCTTCACCACCCCGATCGGTTCATATCCTGAACCGGTCACGTTGAAATCGCCCTCCGTAGAGACAATCCGAGTCACGGTCATTTCGTTCCGGGTTAACGTACCTGTCTTATCGCTGCAGATGACGGTCGCCCCCCCTAACGCTTCGACAGCCGGCAACTTTCGAATGACTGCATTTCTCGATGCCATTCGTTTCACACCAATCGCCAACGCGATGGTCATGATGGCGGGAAGCCCTTCCGGAATTGCCGATACCGCAAGCGCTACTGCGGCCATCAGCATATCCGACACCGTTTGCCCTGTGAGGATACCTAGCAGAAAAACGAATGCGCAAAACAGAATGATGGCGACGGTGATCACTTTGCTGAATCGCGACAACCGGCGAATCAGCGGTGTGTCCACTCCTTCAACATCCTGTAGCATTCCGGCAATATGTCCGATTTGGGTTTCATCTCCGGTGGCGATGACAATGCCGGTCGCGGTTCCACTGGTTACCAGGGTGCCGGCAAACGCCAGATTGCGACGGTCTCCCAACGGGACATCACTCGGTAACGTTTCGCTGGTTTTTGAAATCGGCATCGATTCGCCCGTCAAAGGGGCTTCGTCGATCTGTAAATTTTTGACGTGAAATAAACGAAGGTCAGCCGGCACCTTGTCTCCTCCTTCGAGCACCACGATATCGCCCAATACCAACTCAGTGGCCGGCAGTCGAACCTTCTTCCCGTCTCGAATGGCAACCGCCTGAGGAGCCAGCATCTGTTTGAGAGATTCGATCGCCTGTTCAGCTTTGGATTCCTGAATGAAACCAATCACTGCGTTAATGATCACAACCCCAAGAATGACACCGGTATCGACCCAATGCTGAAGTAAGCCCGTGGCACCAGCCGTGCCGAGGAGTACGTAAATCAGCGGATTATGAAACTGAAGCAGGAACCGCTTCCAGGCGGAGATTCTTTTCTGCTCCCTCAACTGATTGGGACCGAAACGTTCCAGTCGCGATTGGGCTTCATCTGCAGAAATTCCCTCTTTCAAGGAGCCCAACTCATCGAGTACGTCGTCGTGCGATAATAAATGTGCGGAAGGTAAAGACGGCTTCCCCTCGAAAGCTTCGATTCCACTAGAATGCCTGGCTTCACTGAATGTGCTCATACTGACACTTACTCGACGAATCTATATTTTTTTGGAAGTTCACGAAACATGTCCGTTCTGTTCTGGAATATTACCCGATTCAGAAAGATGGGGACGAACATGTTGACCAATGTATTGTATCAGGCTTGCGGACTCAAAGCCTACTCGTGACACACCATACACATCATTCGAATGATGGCATCGAGGCCGTCATGCAAGGAAATCAGTTGAGCTGGATCCCTCACCTGTCCGAGTGGCGGTGGAAAAATCGGAACACGACACCATGCGTCGCCCGCCTCATCCTCCCCAGGAACCGATCATGGGTCGGCGTATGGGGCGCGACATCGCCTGGATCGGATTACTGATGGGCGTCGTTTCTCTGGCGATGGGATATTGGGTCTGGAGGACCGGCGACTCAGCCGACTCTCACTGGCGCACGATCGTCTTTACCGTCCTCACGCTTTCACAGATGGGCAATGCGATGGCGGTCCGTTCCGAACGTGAATCGCTCTTTCAGTTGGGACTTTTCTCGAATCCCGCGCTGCTCGCCTCCGTGGCTCTGACATTCATCCTGCAAACTCTGGTGGTTTACTGGCCCCCCCTCCAAAAAATCTTCAAGACCGCCGCCTTGAGCGGTCCCGAGTTACTGACCTGCCTGGCGCTCAGCTCGATCGTTTTTTCCGCGATCGAGTTCCAGAAGTTCTTCCAGCGACACAACAAGGCGGCGTGATCCCACGGCGATTGTGAAGCAATTAGTAACTGGAAACGAAAACTAGCCATTATTCAGTCGTCCATTCTGAACGCTGACAGCTCTCATTCAAATTGTCAAAGATCGAACTCTCTCTGCCTAATGCCGGTTTGTTGTCAGACAGCGGAGAGGATTTAGTTGCCGTAGGGCTGGTTCTACAGGCCAGCAGATCTGAGCGAGTGAATGTATCTCAGGCCGGTGGAACCAGGTCGGCAGACCGTCTCGGGAAGAATTTTTGTTTTTCGTGTTCGGAAACGATTCGGCTGTTTTCGTCGTAAGTCCATAAAGTTTGGTTCTTCTCGGATTATCGTGGCTGAGGCCGTTTCGGCTGGTTTTTCACTGACGT
>JABURQ010000156.1 GCA_014762625.1 Planctomycetaceae bacterium
CCGATTGAGGCGGTCGAAGCAGTCGAATCCTCAAGATTCGACGATGCAGACCAACGAAAAGCGGGTGACTGGCTCGCCATTCGTAGCCAAAATGGAATTTGAAGACGGGCTCATAGATCAGAGAGAATGAATCGCTTCCATTCAAGTTTTTCTCTACGACCAAAATTGATGAGATAACCGACCGATTGTCTCGAAATCCGCATGTAATTGAACAACTGTGTTTCGTGATCAGCAATCAATTCTTTAACTGCCTTCAATTCGACCATTTTCCGAGCTGCGAATGTCAAAAGGCCATTAGCGCAAATTAGCGAAGATTAGTGTTCTTGAAACTCAAAGAAAGAACGCTTACTGCACGCCGTTCCGATAAGGCAATTTGACCGTTACGTGAGTTCCCTCGCCGAGTTGGCTTTCGATTTTGAACTGGCCGCGAAGCTGGGCGACGATCGAACGACAGATGGCGAGCCCGAGGCCGTTACCGTCTGCTTTGGTGGTAAAAAACGGTTCCTGGATTTTGGCGAGGTGTTCCTGCGGGATACCGCAGCCGGTGTCGGTGACTTCGAGGACCACGAACCGATCTTCCGCCGACGCGACGATGCTGAGTTCGTCGTCCGGCTCCATCGCATCGCGGGCATTGCCGACCAGATTCAGGACGAGTTGTTCGATGTCGGCCTGCACCGCCTCAATCATCGGCAGATCGGCGGGGGTCGTCACGGTGACGTGTACTTTATGTCGTTCGAGATTCTGTTTGAAAATCGACAGAGCGGAGTCGATCACCTGCGGCAGCGAGACATCACTGGCGTTGCGGGTTTCATTACGAGCGAAGTGCAGCATGCCGTTGAAGATTCGTTTGCAGACGAGCAACGACTTTTCGATCTCCTGCAGGTCTTCCCTGGTTTCCGTCTCATCGAAGAAGCCCTCGTCCAGATCGGTTTGCATCTGCTGCACCAGAGGCAGGACGGCGCCGAGCGCGTTATTCACATCGTGAGCCACACCGCGAGCGAGTTCCGCCATCGCATACTTGCGCTCGGCGGCGATCACCTGATTCTCGAGTGACTCGGTCCGTTTAAGATTCTGGAGCGCAACGGAGGCCTGCGGCAGGAACTGGGTGAGTAGTTCGGTCTCGTATTCGCGAAGCGTTCCCGCGTGAATCGAGGCGACTTTCAACGCGCCGATCAAGCCGTCTTTCGTGACCAGCGGTACGCAGATCATCGAATGTTCCGCCGCCGGAAAACGCTCGGTCGCGTTGATCGGATTGTAGTCGAGCAATTCGACCAGTTCGCCCGCATCCTCGCCCGACCATTGGTCCCAGGAACCGTCACGCCGATCGAAGCCGAACGGCTGCCCCGATTTCAACAATTTGCGGGTTTCGCGATCGAGCGGCAGCGACAGACCGACGTTTTCCCCTTTCCGTTTCTGGAAAGCGACCTGCTCGGCGACGACCTCCATCGCACCGCCGTCATCGTCGCACATCATCAGCGTGGCGGAGTGGTCGTATTCGGTCAGGGATTTGATTGCGTGCAACAGCTTATAAAAGAGATGCTTCGGTTTAACCTGTTCGAGGACTTTCTGATCGACCTGCAAGCGGACTTCGCTGATGCGTTCCTGCTCGATGGCGTCGATCATTTCGTTGACGACGTCAGCCAGCGCGGAAAAGTCCTGTCGGGAGTCCCAGAAGAAATCCTGATCCTCGCGCCGCAAGACCAGTACCCCCCACATCCGACCGCGACGTCGCACGCGGGCCAGCATTGTGTCCTTGGGGACTTTCACTTTCTGACCTCGGAGAAATCCTCCCAGCAGATCGGGATCCCATTCCGCAGAGTTCGGTTGCGACCATTCGATTTCCGCCAGGTATTCTCCCGGCGCCACGGTCGCCAGGCATCCTTCAGCCGCGCTGAAGTGTTGTCGCGCGAGCTTGAGAGCCGACTTGATCAGTTTGCCGATATCGCGTGACGAGCGCAACTTCTCCCGAAACCGCCAGAGTTCGGTCAGGAACTCGCTGTCGCGGACATCGGACAGGCCGCCGGATTGTTTGTTGCGGATGCGGGACACAGAGAGATCCGGAAATAAAGAACAGTGCCCTCTGATCGTATCCGCGGAAAGAAACTCGATCAATCAATGACGACATGCTCGGTCATTCCGCCAATCGATAAAGTAGCACTTCCTTGATCATGTCAGTCGCAACCACCAAAGGATCTATGCCTTCGTCGTAAATAGCTTCACCCACTTCACCTTTTTCACGATCGAATCTTTTTCGGATTAACTGATTGTTGATTACAAGTAATTCTCGAAGTGTCACTGGATGATCGATCGAATCATCGAGTCGGATCGCTGTCTCACCGTCACTTTCTTCGCTGATAAGAAGACAGGGGCTCGGATGAATTTCTGAAAGTGTCTCATCCAGATGGGAACTTAAATGTCGCCCGAAGAAAAAACAGTAATTCACGTGCCGATGATCTTTTCTGAAATTCAGCCAGAAAAACCAAGTCTTGCCTGCGGGTGAACCGGAACGCAATAATTCCCACGTTGCTTGTTCGATAATGTCGAATCCATTCACCTGAATTTCAATGGAACCATCAGACTGACTGGTGACCTGATTGGCACACCTCTGAAAAGTATCCCTCAACGTACGCATTTTGCGAGACCAACTCAGATACTCGAGTTGCAGCTTTTGTTCCGAGCGTACTCTGGACTCTCCAAGAATATTTTTCGCCCAATCCTGAATTTCATCTGACTCTCTGAAGGCGTTGAGATAAACGTTGAAACTGTCATTAATCGCATTGGCTATCATTTGGACCAAAGGATCGAATTTTCCATCATCGGCTGATATCAATGCCTGATAGTAAGCCTCCCGACTCTGTTGGGGGATAATGGCTGCCGTCAGATGATTTCCAAAAAGTATCAAATCCTGCCAAAGTCTTGCCATTCTTCCGTTGCCATCCTTGAAAGGATGGATACGGGCAATCGACCAATGAACCCAAGTCGCAATTACGACGGGATGCACCTTCTGAGACTCTAACGCTGTGCGCAGAGAACCGAAGAATTCGACCATCAAACTATCAATTTTGTCGGCGGAGGGAGGTTGATATTTTGCTCCTGAAATCATGACACCCTGATGTCGAAAACACCCAGAGTCCTCCAGGAGATCGTTCATCAATTTTTCGTGGACCTTCAGGAAGATGTCAGCATCCGCCCAAGTGTTGTGATTCTCCGCTATCCCTTGGACATACTCGATAGCGTTACCGAGGTTGATTGTTTCAGTTGCTTCCCGTTTCCTACCAACATCGATCACACTCCCAGTTTTGAGCACCTCTTTTGTTTCACGAAGCGTGAATGTATTACCCTCAATACCACTGCTGTTGTGGACGTTTCTACCCGTCAACTCCTCTTTGATTTTCTTAAGAATCTCCTCAGGTATTGGACGCCGACTATTCACCTCAGACGATAAAGAATCAACCTCTTTCAATAATTCTCTCGAAACGTCGTTGATAACCACGTCGGACGGTTTGGGGAAATCCATTTTGACATTAACCTCATCAAACTGCGGAAAGCCACCCACACATATACGGTTCTTCACATCGACCATCACGCTAACCAATCATAAAACCGTTTACAACACTTTGGCACTCCCCGCTCCGAGACAATTCGCGCAGGCAAATACCGCCGAAGAGAGTCTCCGACGGTATTGCTGAAGTCCGATCGTCGCAATCGCGATTTACCAGCAACGGCAGCACCGACAACATCGGCAACAGCGATGTTTGTCGGCGGCTTTCTTGCCGGCGGCTTCGGTTCGCAAGTTCTTCAGTTCGCGAACGGACTTCTTCTGAGCAGTCTGCGTCTTCATCATAAAGTCTCCCTGAGCAGGTCCATAATTATAGAGGCGACTCAGTGTCGGCTCATCCGGCAGTAGATCCGGAAAAAATGTTATTTCGGACATTCAAACCGGATTTATTTTGAATTCTCGCAGCACACTTCCCCCTATCCTTCTGGATATCAACCACTTACGAACCGTCCTGACTTCTCCTTCCTCTGAGAAAACTGAAAATTCCCACTGCCGGAAAGCAGGGTGGAGGTACCACCTGATATTCGGAAGTGAGGGTTCCCACTCCCGGATCCGGAAATTGGAAGAATCCGTTTGGAGGGGGGTGGAGCGATCTCCCCGTGGCCGTTAGCATGCCGAAGGCACGGAATGAACGGCGCTCGAACATCCCGTGTCCCAATCAAGCCGACCATCAGGAAAGGTGACTGTACCAGCAGTCAAAAAAAGATCGACATGAGTGAGACGCAAGCGCCCCACGTGAGCCTCAGTGGGGAACCGCTGATGACCGTGCAACAACACATCCTGCAGGAGCAGAAAAAGTTTCCCGGCGTGTCGGGAGAATTCTCCTGGCTCCTCTCGGGAATCACGCTCGCCACGAAACTGATTCAGGCCAAAGTCTGCCGGGCCGGACTCTCCAACATCCTCGGCGAGCACGGCGAAATCAACGTGCAGGGTGAGACACAGCAAAAGCTCGATGTCTACTCGAACACGGTTCTCGGACATGCCCTGTCGGTTCGCGAAACGATCGGCGTGCTGGCGTCGGAAGAAAACGAGCAACCGATTCTCGTCCACCAGGGATCCGAAAACGCCAAATATGCGGTCGTCTTCGACCCGCTCGACGGATCCTCAAACATCGATGTGAACGTCAGCGTCGGCACCACGTTTTCGATCCTGCGTCGTCCGGAAGGTGCGTCACTCGACGATCACGAAGCCTGGGTACTGCAACCGGGACGTCAACAAATCGCCGCCGGTTACGTGGTCTATGGGTCATCCACGATTCTGGTTTACAGTGCCGGTAACGGCGTCCACGGTTTCACGCTCGACCCGAACATCGGCGCTTATGTGTTGAGCCATCCCGATATGCGGATGCCCGAACAGGGAAAATACTATTCGGTCAACGAGGGCTATCGAGACAGCTTCCCCCCGCGCTATCAGCAATACATCGATCGCCTGCGTTCGGGAGTGTTGGGGCATCCTTACGCGTCGCGGTATATCGGGTCGATGGTGGCCGACGTCCATCGCACGCTGCTCAAAGGAGGCATCTTTCTCTATCCTCCGACCGCCGACAATCCCAACGGCAAACTCCGTCTGCTGTACGAAGCGAACCCGATTGCGTTTCTCGTCGAGCAGGCGGGCGGCGTCGCCCTGGACGGTACGCGCCGCGTTCTCGACATCCAGCCAGAGAGCATTCATCAACGCGTTCCCCTGGTGGTCGGCAGCCGCAAGGAACTGGCCGACTTCGAGCGGTTTGTCCCGACCACGGGATAACGACGAAGAACAACCAGCAATCGTTCGATGTCAGTTGAATCCAGGTATCGCCCTGCAGCGCACGTTTCGAGAGCCTACAACCTGCGAAGAAATGATTTACTTCTGCTCAATCCGGCTTAAAATGCGAGTATTCGCTGTCATTCTTCTTCTGTGCGGATTGCTTGCATGTTCGAGGAGTTAAAAACGGCCAGCCGTACGATTCGCTTTCGGCTGATGTTGTGGAATGCGTTTGTCGTGTTGTTGACGGCATTTGCGGTGTTGATCGGAATTCGTGCGGGGGTGAGCTACAATCTGCTACACGCGTTGGATGAGATTTTGCTGGAGGATATGGAAGAAATCCGCCTGGCGATCGAACCGGAACTTCCTTTTCCCATCTCCGACACACTGATGAATCAACTGGACCGTAAAGCGATTGGTCACGTCCACCATCATTGGTTTGTGCAGATTCTGGACGTCCGAGGGGACGAAATCTATTCCAGCGTGAAAGCCCCCGACCTGCATCCCGAAGTTCAGCAAATCCGCGATTTGCGCCCCTTCAGTTCCGACGGATATCGCCTGGTCCAATTACATCTGACCAACGAAAAACGGGAATTGGTCACGGTCCGGATTGGTGCATCGCTCGAATTTCACAAAGCCGACATGGCACGTATCGATCGCTTATTTGCCACAGTTGCGGGGATCGTTTTGATCGTCGCGCCGCTGTTCGGTTACTGGCTGGCGGGTCGAGCCATCAATCCGCTCGCCGATATTATCGAAACAACCGCTCGTCTGAGACCCTCTCAGTTGGAAGAACGACTCCCGATCCGAAACACGGGTGACGAACTCGATAAGCTGTCGGAAACGGTGAACGGGCTGCTCAACCGGATCGCCGATCATCTCGAGCAAAAGCATGATTTCCTCGCCAACTCCGCCCACGAATTACGTACGCCGATTGCCGCCATCCGCAGTTCGGTCGAAGTCGCCCTGGAGCGGGAACGATCCGCCGAAGATTACCAGGAGCTTCTGATCGAAGTAATTGAGGAATGCGGTTCGCTGGAAATTCTGGTGAATCAATTGTTGCTGCTCGCGGAAACCGAAACCGATCGCATCACCAACGAAGGCGACGCTGTTCCATTTCACGAACTGGTCGAGCGAGCGGTCGATATGTTCCAGGGGGTGGCTGACTCTCATGACATCAATCTGACGTTCGAAAAAGAGGGTGACGCCTACGTGGATGGATACGCTCACCACCTTCGACAACTGATCAACAACCTGCTCGACAACGCCTTCAAGTTCACGCCGGCAGGAGGCCACATCTCCGTCACCCTGCATTCCAATCGGGAGAGCAACACCTGCCATCTGACAGTGTCGGATTCGGGACGCGGGATCCCTCCGGAGGATCTCCCGCATGTCTTCGAACGCTTTTTCCGAGGTGACCGCTCGCGAGCCCACGCTAACGAAACACGCGGAACAGGGCTCGGCCTCAGTATCTGCCAGGCGGTTGTACTCGAACACGGCGGACAGATCGACGTCGAGAGTCGACTGGGAACGGGCACCACTTTCAAAGTGACTTTGCCGATTGTGAAAGCTCCGGTACACGCCGCTTCCGCGACCGTGTGATCGTTATTCAGAAATCAAACTGAGTTCTGGCAGCGAAAACATCGGCGGTACTGTCCCCCATCGTCGGATCGTCGAGCATCGCCCGGATGTAATTGAACTGGAACTTCGTAAAGCGATTGAGATACCAGTTGAGGCCGAACGTGAGATCATTCAAACGGCGTCCCGGACCGGGAAGTCCGCTGCCATTGAGATCGATGTACGACCAGCGAGCAGCCGCTTCCCACGCTCCCAGGCCGCCCGTTGAGAAACGGAATTCATCGTCGGGGATGACACGCCCGAATACCCCTCCCTTGTTGTTGTAGGGGAGTCGTTCTCCCGTCAGAAGATAACGGGCTTGAGCGTACGCTCCCGGAAACGTTTGCGTCGATCCATCCATCATTTTGACCGATACCCAACGGGCTTCTGATTGTACAAGGAAACTCTCGTACTGCCCCGCCAGTTCAACCCCGAAGTGATTGGCGTATTGCACCGACATCGCACCGGTATCGACGAACGCGGGAACGGCGGTTTGCGGCGAGGGAAGCAATCCCCCGGTACTTTCCGAGACTTGAATTTCGGGCTGACTCGCGAACCGCATGGTATTATTGGAGGGATCGTGGAAACTGTAATCTGCACCGAGGTGAATTCGTTGTGCGTCTCGCTCATTCTCCAGAGCGAGCATCGTCACGCGTCCCGCCATCCCCCAGCCGCCGGAATCTCCCACGTTACCACCGAAAGCATCGCTCGGAAAACGGTATCCTGAGAACGCCCAAGTCACTCGTTCATCTGCACTATGGTCGTAGAACCCGATACCCGTTTGACGAAAGGGAGAGAATGTAAAGATCGAAGGTCGCTCCAGAAAAGCGATTTCTTTAACGCTCGTCAATTCGGTCATGCCGAACGGCTGTCGCCAGCGACCAATGCGAATGTTCCCCAGCCCGGGAACCTCAGAAAAGTTGATCCAGTTATCGACAAAGAGAGGGATACTGGAACCGAAATCAAACTCCAGAATATAGCTGATCTCTTCGGAGAGATTCCCTTTGAAGCCGACACGTGCCCGGCGGAGATCGGCTCCGTTTTTCAAATCCCCCACTGTGGTGCGATTCAATTCTTCCTGATTGAAGTGGACCAGGTCGGCATGCAAAAAACCTGTGATCCCCACGGTCGGAAATCGATCGGACGCCCCATTCATACATCGATCGACATCATGCAAACGATGCACCTCGTAACCGGCCAGTTCGATGGAAGAGGAAGTCGGATCGTCAACAGCCGATTCTGCCCCGGCCATCTGTCGCAACTGCCGGACTTCCGCTTCCAGCAGCTCGAGACGTTGCTGGGTCTCGTCCGTGTAGGAGGGATCAGCAACGGCTCCCGGGAGTGCACAATCTCCAATTGCCGGGAGCAGCGACAGCGTGAAGAGCCCAACTGATTTTCCAAGTCCGGAGAGAAAAATCCGACAACAGCTTGAGAGTGATTTCATAATTTCACCGAGAGGGGGCTATTTCAACGAACTGTGATCAAGAGTCACGACTTTATCGCTCTGTGTGACTAATCGTCAGAATCGTCAGAATCGGTACAGACAGATCACTGCTTCTAAGCAAATTGTAAGAAAACTCTGTCCGCGCAAAGGCCTCTGAAATTTTCCCTAAGCCTCTTTGTCATCAGCACTTGTGCGCAATGCATAGCCTCGGCCGCGAATCGTTTTAATGTACGATTCACCATTGTCGGAGTCAATTTTACGTCTCAGGCGGTTGATCTGTACCTCGATAGCATTCGTCGAACCTCCCCACTCAAACCCCCAGACATGCTTGCAGAGCATATTCCGGGTCACGACGCGACCTTCGTGCCTCAACAGCAATTCGAGCACACTGAACTCGGTCGGGCTCAGATCAATTAAGCGGCCATCAATCTCGGCACGATGTGTGGTGAGATCGAGGGTGAAATTTCCAATCGAGAGCACGGGAGCCGGTTGCAAACTTGTCCGTCGGCTGACCGCTTCAATGCGGGCCACCAGTTCATCGAAGGCAAACGGCTTGACGAGATAGTCGTCGGCCCCGAGCTTCAATCCTTCGACGCGATCCTGCACGGCGTTCATCGCGGTGAGGATGATCACGGGAGCTTTCACTCCTTCGCTGCGGATCGCACTCAGCACTTCCAATCCCGGTTTTCCGGGCAGCATGAGATCGAGCAGAATCAGATCGGGAGTTTGATGGAGAATACTTTCGACGGCACGTTCGCCGTTTGATTCTCCGTGACACTCGTGACCGAGATCGGTTAAGCCGCTCAGCAACGCTTTGCGGATTTTTACATCATCTTCCACAATGAGAATATTCATTCCGCTGGCTGACTTTTGGAAAAGGTCTGAGTCTTCGAGTCGAAATCATGCAAGTCTCTTGGTTATATCGACTGAGAGAATTTGTTCACAATCCAGACAGAAAAACCTGACAACATTGTAAGTTTCTGTCGCCAAAGATGGAGCGATAAATTCTGATTTCCTGAGTGCAAATTCTATACGAAACTCGTCAAACCTGACGGACTTGTAAGCTTCAACTTTTCAAATAATTGTGTGAGTTTCACCTGACAACATTGCAAGCATTCAACCCCTATGCACACATCGGTAAGCACCTATCATGACCCTCGTCTTCAAGCCGTCGTACGCGACTTGCAACTCTTACCTCTGAAATTTCGACGGGAGTCCCCACATGTTGCAGGAGTTTCTATCCAACTTTGTCCACAATCTTTTTCAGCCACTGTTGCTGTTTTTCTACCTGGGCTTTCTGATTCCTCTATTGAAAGTTCCCTTTGAATTCCCGAAACCGATCTATCAGGGGATTACGATTTACCTGCTCCTGGGAATCGGCTGGCACGGTGGCGAACGACTCGCCACACTGTCGCCGGAACAGTTCAGTCACGCTCTGGGCTTCATGCTGATTGGTTTCATCACGAATACGATCATCGGACTGATCGCCTACTTTACCTTGCGTAAGGTGACCAAGCTGCGACACATCGATTGCTGTGTCGTGGGTGGTTACTACGGTTCCGACTCTGCCGGAACGTTCATGACCTGCCTGGGTGTTCTCGCCGGCTTAAATGCCACGGCAGCCGTTTATGGACAGGAGATGTTCGGAGAGTACTCCTACGCTCCCTACATGCCCGTGATGCTGGCGGTAATGGAAATTCCCGGCTGTCTGGTGGCGTTGTTCCAGGTTTCCCGTTTGCGAGCTTCAGGCTTGATGGACTCCGAAGGCAACATGCCGGGTGAAGCTGGATATCAAGGTGCCGAAGCGGCTGCGGGAGGCGAAGAAGGAGCCGGTAACCTACAACCGGCTCAATCTCTGAGCGCCGCCGCCAACCACGATGCCTCTGCGAAGAAGCCGGGCTTCGACTGGTCGGTGCTGCATGAAGTGTTTCTCAACCCGGGGTTGTACCTGTTGTTCGGCGGAATCATGATTGGTTTCGTGAGCGCCTTGCAAGGCAAGTATTCTGAGAAACAGGTCGAAGGGGTCGATGCATTTCTCGTGACCATTTTCGAGGGGGCGTTGTGTGTCTTCCTGCTGGAAATGGGAATGACCGCCTGCAAGCGTCTCTCCGACCTCAGACGGGCCGGCCTGCCCTTCGTGCTGTTCGGCGTGTTGATGCCGAACGTCTTTGCCACCTTCGGCATTGTTGTCGCTCACGGCTACAGCATGATGCTCGGTGAGCCATTCGGCTACGGGACTTACGCCCTGTTCGCGGTTCTGTGTGCAGCAGCGTCCTACATCGCCGTCCCCGCCGTGCAACGCCTGGCGGTTCCCGAGTCGAGCCCCACACTGCCTCTGGCGGCTTCGCTCGGATTGACCTTCACTTACAACGTGACGATTGGAATCCCGATTTACATCCTGATTGCCAAAGGCATTACCTCTGCGTTTCCTGTTATCGCGTAAGCCAAAGCGGGGAGTCGGTGCGAGTAGGTCGGCTGGCTCCCTGTTTTGGCGTTTGTTTACCCTTCCCGATTCCTGATCGAGGGATCTTTCTCTCCTCAAAGGATGCTTAAGATGCCTGAAACTAAACTGGCGAAACGGATGACCGTGATCGCCGACATCACCATCAAACCCACATTACTCAACGAATTCCTCAAACTGGGGGCCAAAGGATATCACTGCGTCGTTGTGTTCGGTAAAGGCGAACACGAACAGATCGGCGATCTATTGACCGGCTCCGCCCTCGTTCGGATCGAACTGGTCACCACCCCCGAAGTCGCCGATGCCATTATGGATTATGTGCATTCCGGCAAATTCCATAACTACGCCCTCACCGCCTACGTCGATAATGTGGAAGTCGACGAACGGGACACCTTCTTCTGATCGTTTTTAGTGGTCCGCAACTCGTCTTCCAACGCCTGATACTCAAGACAGGATGAGAACGAAGAGCCACCACGAATCACTCAAAACTCAAATCTCAGTTGAGCCCTGCGGCCTACGCCGCGGGGCTTTTTTTCATGCCAGCCGCGTGCGTGGAGTCGAGTCTATCGACATGTTCTGGCTCCAATAAGAGACCTCGACGTGACCTTTTATTCCCCGCCTCTTTCAATCTGATTTTACTTTGCATTTCAAGTCAGATTCGGGTTACTCTTGAATGATTCACGACTCACCGTCAAAGGGGCTCCCATGTTCTCATCCCGATTCTTCGCGTTCTGCGTTGTTGCTGTCTCACTGATTTCCACCGTCGATGCCGCCGACAA
This sequence comes from Planctomycetaceae bacterium, assembly GCA_014762625.1. GTDB lineage: Bacteria > Planctomycetota > Planctomycetia > Planctomycetales > Planctomycetaceae > JABURQ01. The sequence continues at coordinate 11,604 of JABURQ010000156.1, forward strand.
GAAACCGCTCAAGGTCTTCATCCTCGCCGGTCAGTCGAACATGGAAGGGCACGCCCACGTCCGCGTCATCGACTACATGGGTGAGGATCCGACGACCGCGCCGTTACTCAAGAAGATGAAAAACGCCGACGGCAGCTATCGCAAAATCCCCCACACCTACATCTCTTATCTGACCGGGGAACAGGGGCGTCTCAACCGACCGAACCGAGAAGTCTTCGGGCAGCTCGAAATCGGTTACGGCAATCAGGGGGGACGAGATTACGACAAACCGGGAGAGAAAATCGGTCCCGAACTCGCCTTCGGCATTACCGCCCAGGAGAAACTGGATCAACCGATTCTGATCATCAAAACAGCGTGGGGAGGACAGTCGCTGCATACCGATTATCGCTCGCCCAGTTCCGGGCCCTACGTGCCGACCGAAGAGGACATCAAACGCGGACGCTTCGACACTCCCGAAAAGAAACAGGAACTCGAAGAGAAAACCGGGAAGCGCTATCGCCAGATGATCGAGCACGTCAAATTCGTACTGAGCGACATCCAGCGTGTCGTTCCCGAGTACGATCCCGAGCAGGGTTACGAACTGGCCGGGTTCGCCTGGTTCCAGGGATTCAACGACATGGTGGGGCGCAACGTCTACCCTCCCCTCCCCGAAGGAAGCGATCAGAATCAGTACGCCAAATACTCCGAATGGATGGCCAACTTCATTCGTGATGTCCGCCAGGACCTCGACGCGCCGCAGATGCCGTTCGTCATCGGAGTGATGGGGGTCGGCGGTGAAATCGAAAAGATGGAACCCCGCCAGCAGCGGACTCACATCCCGTTCCGCGCGGCGATGGCGGCTCCCGCCAGCATGCCCGAGTTCAAAGGGAACGTCTTCGCAGTTCAAACCGCTCCGTTCTGGGATGAAGAGTTGGCAAAAATCGACCAGAAGCGTGGCGACCTGCGCCAGAAAGCGTATCTCTTGAGAACCGAAAACAAGAACCACGAGAACGCCGATGGCAAGATGTCGAAAGAGGACCAGCAGAAGTTTCTGAAAGAATACGAGCAGAAACTGTTCACGCAGGACGAACTCGATCTGGAAGCGCGGGCAAAATCGAACGCCGGCTATCACTACCTCGGCTCGGCGAAGACGTACTCACTGATCGGTCAGGCGCTGGCGAATGCGTTGCTGGAATCGGGCAAGTAACCACGCTTCCGCCCTCAGCCCACCGGCAGTTTTTGCCGTTATTGCACTTTCTTGACGGCGGATGGAGTTTCCTCTACAAGTGCCCCCCTGTTGAAGCGGAAATTGGTCCGATATCAAACGATGGCTTTTCTCTTTCAGTCACCCGAGACTCGCGGTCTCTGACCGGGAAGTCTTTCAACATCGAAAATCGGATTTTTCATGAACACTCAGCCGCAAACTGACTCCGACATGCAACCGATGATTGCGGCACCGAAATTGCGATTGATCGTGGACAAGGAAGATCTGCACTGGTCGAAATGGGACAAGGATTCCCTGCACACCGAACATATTAACGTCGTCACGCACGGCCTCGGTTTCGGGGCTGCCGTCGGAGGCGCCGTTCTGCTCGCAACCACCGCCGCCTATCATTCAACGGCGACGATGTTTCTGGCGAGCCTGACGTATAGCCTGTCGCTGATCGGCGTCTATCTCGCCTCGACGCTGTCGCACTGTCTCTTCTCGCCGAAGTGGCGTCAGCGATTTCGCCGCATCGATCAGGTGAGCATTTTCGTTTTTATGGCGGGATCGTTCACACCGATCGCCGTTCGTTATCTGCAAACCGATTACTGGTCGTTGCTGCTGCCCGTGACCTGGGGAATTGCGAGTCTCGGGATCGCGGTCAAACTGCTGGTCACACGGGACCGGATGGTGCCGGTCTGGTACTACGCGCTGACCGGTTGGTTTCCGGCGATCGGCCTGATTCGCATCGTGAAGATGATTCCGACTGCTGGACTCTGCTGGATACTGGCGGGGGGACTGGCCTACTCCATCGGCCTCTATTATTTCGTCAACGACCACAAAACCAACTACCATCACGGCCTCTGGCATCTCTGCGTCGTCTCGGGAACGGTCTGCCACTATGTGGCGATCTTTTGCTTCGTCGTCCCGATGAATTAGACTTCCTATCGCCCCAATGTTGGCCGACACTCCATAACGGCATGAGCGATATGGAATGTTTTTCACGGCAGGAATTTGCTGACGCGAATCGAACCGGTGTGATATCATCGAATCACTCAAAAATCGACACCTCCAGCGAACAGAAATCATGAAGATCTATCACAACCCCCGCTGTCGCAAAAGTCGCGAAACGTTGCAACTGATTCAGGACGCCGGCATCGAGCCGGAGATCATCGAATACCTGAAAGAACCGCCGAGTGTGGAGGAACTAGACGCGATCCTGAAGAAGCTGAAGCTCGAACCGCAGGACGGGATGCGCAAAGGAGAAGCGGTTTACAAAGAATTGAAGCTGAAGGACAAAGACCTCACCCGCAATGAGGCGATCAAGATCATGGTCGAGAATCCGAAGTTGATCGAACGACCGATCGTCGTCAAAGGGCGTAAAGCAATTCTCGGCCGCCCGCCGGAAAATGTGAAAGAGTTATTGTAGAGACTCGCTGGTCTTCGCTGACCGACATTGGAAGCGGGTTCCACTCTCACGAATCGCGCACGCTCTTGACCGGTTCGTGTAAGCCGATCACGCCCTTGCGTTCCAGAATGCCGGCAGTCATGCAGCTCAGCGTCGCCCAGACGACACCCGCCGACCAACCCGCCAGCACGTCGGTCGGATAATGCACGCCGACATAGACGCGGCTGCATCCGACCAGCAAACTCAAAATCACGGCGACCGTCATGCAGTAAATTTTCAGTCGGCGACGTTTTGAAATTCGGGCCAGCAGCGCTCCCATCGTCAGAAAGACGATCATCGACATCATCGAGTGACCGCTCGGAAAACTACTCGTCTCCACGTAGGAATGATGCGTCACTACAGTCGGGCGCGGTCGCTCGAACGCCGACTTCAAAGCCATCGTCATGAGGAAACCGCTCACCACCGCGGCAATCAAAAACCAACCCATATGATCTTTTTTCGCAAGAAACAGGTACCCGGTCACGCCGACCATCAGGAGAACCAGAAACGCATATCCTCCCAGCGCGGTGATGTCCCGACCGATATCTTCCCACACGGCCGAACCGATCGGATCGGTCGGATCTCCCTCAACACGTAAGGCGAGCAGAATCCGTTCGTCGATCGACTGCGTGTCCCCTTCCATCACCTCCTCAGACAGAGCGACGAACCCCCACCCACACAGGATGACCAGCAGCAAGCTGCCAAGGATCAGACGTTCGTACGGATCGAGCATCCGCAGCAGCGGCTTTTTCAAATTGTCGGCTCCGGACTCGACGGAGCTATTTCCCTGACTCATATAAAATCACTTTTTGGCCGCTGGGAAGGTCCAGGTCGGCCCATTCTTTTGAACCTCGGCGTAGCGCGCGAGTATGGCTTGTTTCATTTTTTCCAGACGATCGGGATGCTCCGTGGAAAGATCTTTCGTCTCAGCGAGATCATCCTTCAGGTTATAGAGTTCGAACTCCGTGAGCTGCGCCGTCTTGATGATCTTCATCGTGGTCGGCGTCACATTGCCGCCTCCCGGAAGATTGGCGTAGTAAATGTGGGGAGCATCCCAGCGGGCCACGATCTTCCAGTCGCCGTCGCGCAGAGCGGCACACGGTTCGGACAACGCCCGATAATAATGCCAGAACATCGGTTGAGGTCGGACGATTTTCTCTCCGTGCAAGAGGGGTTCGAAACTGCACCCATCCAGCGGGATGTTATCGGGCACGTCCGCCCCTCCGAGATCGCAGAACGTCGGCAGAATATCGAAGCCCGCGACCGGCTGCGAACTGGTTTGCCCCGAAGCGATCTTCCCTTTCCAGCGTACGATTCCCGCTACGCGGATGCCTCCTTCGTAGATATGCAGTTTCATTCCTCGCAAGGGACCGGGAGAACCGTACGATCGATTCGCGTTTCGGTAGCGGTCGAGCGTTTCAGGGCCGTTATCCGATGTGAAAAAGACGAGCGTCTCCTCGGCGAGGTTTAATTCGTCGAGAGCCGACATCAGCTTGCCGACGGCGGCGTCCATGTTTTCGACGTTGGCAAAGTACTGGGCTTCGTCGGGATCTTTGGCGACGGGAAGGTATTTCTTCACCAGCGCGTCGGGGGACTCCACCGGTTCGTGCGGCTCGTGGAAGCAGACAAACATGAAAAACGGATTCTCCGATTTCTCGCGCGACTTCAGCCAGTCGATCCCTTCCTCCGCGACAAGCTGGCAAGAGAACCCTTCCAGCGGCCCGACCTCTTTGCCGTTGCGAACGAAGTTGCGGGGATTTTCGTGTCGAGGGATGGCATTGTTCTGTGTCGAGAACCAGTGATCGAACCCGTGATCGTCGGGTTGCGGCTGCGCATCGGAATTGAACTTCCCGTTGCAGTGCCACTTGCCAACGTGGGCGGTGTCGTAGCCTGCCTCCTTCAAGAGATTCGCCACCGTCTTCTCTTTCGCAGGCAGATGCATCACGTGACCGGAGGGAATCCAGTCGTACACGCCGACGCGATTCGGCGTCTGCCCGGTGAGCAGTCCCGCGCGCGACGACGAACAGACCGGAGCGGACGAGTAACAATCGGTCAGACGAATGCCCTCGGCGGCGAGTTGATTCAGATGCGGCGTTTTGATGTGCGGATGGCCGTAACACTCGAGATCCCCGTACCCGAGGTCGTCGCACAGAATGACGAGAAAGTTGGGCCGATCGGCGGCCGAGAGCTGTGGAGCCGCTAGGAACAGAAGTGTCAGGACCAGGGGAAATATTCTCATCGCAACGAGCCTCGCGAAAAATGGGGATTGTCTACTTTTGACATTGTATAGAGAGAAACGTGCGGACTCCATCGGGGACCAAAAAACAATGCAAAACCAGCGAGGCAATGTTATACTGAAAGAAAGCTTTTCAAAGCTTCCCACCTTATAGTGCCCTCCAACCCTGAAGTCACCACGATGATGCCCAATCGATTCGCTCTCCGCCTCTTGATGACGAAATTGAGTCTATTCCTCTGTTTCGCGATGATTGCTCCCCGTCTCTGTATGGGACAGGAAGCGACCAAGCAGCAAACCAAAACCGCTAAAGAGCCAGCCGAGATCAACCGTTACGACGAATTGATTCTCGCCGACGAACCGGTTGCGTACTGGAACTTTTCACCCAAACGATCCCCGGAAAATCTTCCCGGCTCAATGCGTTGGCTGGATAGCCCTCTTGGGAAACCGCTTTACAAAAACCAGGGGCCCAGTTCCGAAGATTGCCCGCTCATCACAAACTCATTTCCCGCACTGACCCTGGATGGCAAGTCCGCTCTCGTCATCAAAGATCCGGGAGAAGACAGCGTGTTCGACTTCACCAACGGCGACACCATCAGTGTCGAAGCCTGGGTGAACTGCAAGAAATTGGGAGGCGGCGCGAACGTCTACATCATCGGCAAGGGACGCACCGGCAACAAAGGCTTCGCCGCCAACAATCAGAACTGGGCCGTCCGTCTGAAAGAAGAAGGGGGGATGGGGGCGATCAGTTTTCTGTTCCGCGACGAACGGAACCGAGGCAACGATTCTTCCGACTGGCACCGCTGGACGTCGGATTCTGGCGTCGCCCCGAACAGCGGCTGGCACCACGTCGCGGTGACCTATACCTTCGGCAAACCCAAAACGATCAGAGGCTGGGTGGACGGCTATCCCACCGGCGGCACATGGGACATGGGTAAGACAACGGAAGTTGCCCCGCTGGTCGATAACGATGAAGTCCGCATCGGCTCCAGCGGGTCACTCGCATCGAGCAATTCCTTCACCGGTGAAATCGATTCGCTGGCCCTGTATCGCCGCCCTCTGACCGACGCGCAGATTGAAAAACGCTGCCCTCCGAAACCGGGGGCTCGCGAGATCGCCGATGATGAAATTCCTGCCGGCCGGGTGCTCGTACAGATTCACGAAGGCATCCCCAACGTCAAACACTGGAAATTCCGCATTCCGGAAGCGACCGACAGC